>DYKL01000351.1 GCA_020722645.1 Acetofilamentum sp.
ATGAAAATAAAAAAGAAAAATCAAATGACGACTTGAATATTATAGAACAATCTTTAATCAGGGTTTTCGGTTTGAAATACGTGAAATTTGCAAAAGACTTCCTGACAAAAGGCTATGAACAAGAAATCGGAGATAAAAATTTCAGAAAGTATCTTTTAAGAATTGAATATAAATTTAGGTTGTTATTGTTCCGTTTAGTCTCTGAAATGTACGTTTTTGATAATCTTGACGATTTTAAAGAGAGTAAAATAATTAAAGAGACCGCAAATATTCTTGATATAAAGCTATATGATTATGATTCAATCAGAAAAGAGCTTGAACAAGATGAACTGGAACATCAAAAAATCAAAGAACAGCAAAGATTGGAAGCCGAAGAAGAAAAACGTCGCAGAGAGGAATACCGCAAACGTACTTACCAAATATACAATGTCAGACGAAAAGATTATTACAGGGTTATGGGACTGACCTCATCAGCAACCGACGATGAAATAAAAGACCGTATCCGCGAACTTGCTCTGAAATACCACCCCGACAGGTTTGTTGGCGATGAAAATATTGAAAAGCAAAAAGCGGCATTGGAAGAATTTAAGGAAATTACCGAAGCATATAATATAATCCGCAGAAAAAGAGGGCTTTAATCTACCCAAATAATATTTTTCAATCTTTCTGCTCCTTCAAAATCTAAAAGTTCATTTATATGGACATCTAATCCTTTTGCAAGCACCAAAATTGATGATATTTTAAAATTATACTCGCCTTTTTCGGTTCTGCTAATTTTTCTTATTGATGCCCCGCATTTGTTAGCCAATTCGGTAGCTGTCATATTTTTTTGTAGTCGTATTTTTTTGACATTTTCACCAAACAGTTTTAAAAACGAAACAATAGCTTCCTGATTTATTTCTCCTTTCATAGTCATTTTTTATCTCTAACACGGTCTAAAAGTAGTATGTTTATATAGATAAATAAGTTAATCTTTGATATTAAGTGTTTTATGCGAAAACATAGAATCGAAGTAAACATCTAATAATCAGTAATTTAACATTATACGCATAATGAACTTTAAGAACTTTACAAACTTTAAAAATCGTACAGACGTTGCATGCAACGTCTCTACAAACTTTACAAACTTTAAGAACTTTACAAACTTTACTCAATCTTCAAAAATTAAATTAATGTTTTTGTATTTTGAAAGTAGTCTTTCAACAATATATCTATCTGAATTATTTTCAGAAAAAACAGCTCTGATATGACTTACTTCATTTTGTTTTATAATTGGCTGTAACTGATTCATTAAAAATGTAGCAATTCCTTTGTTTCTGTAACTCGGTATTACAAAAATTGAATTTAAAAAAATGCTTTTTGATATTTTGCTGCCGTGAAAAACAATCATTGCAACAGGAATTTTATTGTAAAAAGCAATTAAAAGATTTTGATTAATGTTTTTTTCCGATTTTTCTATCAAATTTAAAAAATCTTTGCATATAAAATTGTTATATTTTTCTTTTATTTGTTCGTAGCTTACATTTTTGAGCGTTTGTATTTTGATATTTCTTGCCAGGTCTAAATTTTGTTTCATTTGAGCTTCTTTTGAACTTTTAAGCTGTCCCCAAAAATATTTATCATCAAAAGTTATGGCAGCTTTCAGCAATTCGCTATCACTGTTTAGAATATTAGGTCTTGTTTTGTTTTGCAAAATTTTTACGTCATAAATTTCATCTACGCTCATTATATATTCCAATTTTGAAACAATAGTTTTTGAAGGTAAATGAACAGCAACAACTCCGGCATAAGACGTTTTGGCTATAGGCAAATCGCTGAAAACATCACTATTATGTCTTAGTTTAGAAACGCCGATAAATAAATAATTGCCTATTTTTGACATTCCTCTTGCAAATCCGCCAATATTTACAACAATTTCGCTGCTTCCGGTTTTCGGATTCACCTCGATAAGTTCTCCCTGTGCAGAGTTTAACAAATAAAGTTTTCCATCGTAAATTCTTGGAGAATGTGGCATTGACAGCCCCGAAAGAATTATTTTGCCCGAAGGATATTCCATCAGAATACCTCCGGTTGTTTTATTTTCTCTCCAGCCTTGTTTTAAATCAGTAGAACCCAATGCAGTAAGATATTTGATTTCATTGTTTTCAACAGCCATACCGTTAAGATGACATTTGTCGTCGGGTAACAAAGAACTGATAAAAGGTGGCTGCCAAAAAGGTGTAAAACTCTGATTTTGGTTAATATATGAAAGACAGGAAAAAAGAGTATTTACAGCAACAATACTGTTGTCAATAAAATCCATATCGTGTAATGCCAGATAACCTGTATGATAAGTCGCCCTGGGCATATAAAGCGAATCGTAAGTATTTTTTTTATTGGGGTAAATTTTAGCCAGATTTGAACAATTTTTAAGAACAACTAACTCACTTTTTGTAGCTACTGCCAGATTTTCTTCATTTACAGCCATTCCCATAGCATTCGGAAAAGTTCTGGGTAACTGAATGATTTTGTCATTTGAGTGAGGACTTATAAAAATGACTTTTCCGGTTTGATATGTACTTATAGCAAGCGAAATGTTTAGCTTAGTCAACAATTCTGCGAATTGTGGATTATATTTGCAATCAAAAGGGTTAGTGGCGTTCATATTATGGAATTACATATCATCAATCATTGCTTTAACAACATTTAGAGCACCGTTTGCTATATCTACAATAGTTGCATCTAACATATAACAAGGTGTTGTGTAAATCTTATTGTTTTTATCTACAATAACTTCACCATTGTTTGTTATTTCGTTTTTTCCGCCCATTTTTTCAATTGCTTTGGCTGTCTCTTTATCAGTTCCGATAGTAACAGTTGCTCCTTGAATAACTTTTGCAACAATAGCCGGAGAAATACAGAGTGCTCCTATTGGTTTTTTGTTTTTGTACATTTCTAAAAGAGCATTTTTAAGCTCTTCATTTACAGAACAATCAGCTCCTTTAAATGCAAAATCAGATAAGTTTTTTGCAACACCAAAACCGCCGGGCATAATTAATGCATCAAAATCTTTTTGATTAAATTTCGATAGCGGTTTGATTTTCCCGCGTGCTATTCTTGCTGATTCAATCAAAACGTTTCTTTTTTCATTCATTTCTTTTCCTGAATAATGATTTATTACGTGATGCTGGTCAATATCGGGCGCAAAAATTTGATATTCTGCACCTTCTTTTGCAATTGCATACAAAGTCATTACTGCTTCGTGAATTTCTGCTCCGTCATAAACTCCGCAACCTGATAGTATTACAGCAAATTTTTTCATATTTTTGATGTTTAAATTTTTTTTCGGTAAAGATAAAACAAAAATTGAGGTAAAAAAAAACCTGCAATCTAATCGCAGGTTTTTTTACAAATTTTAATAAACAATAGTTCGGTATATTTTGAAGTAATTCGTTAATATTCAGCAAATTGATTTTG
>DYKL01000352.1 GCA_020722645.1 Acetofilamentum sp.
CCTTTTTTCTAAGCAATCGCCCGTAAACCCTACAAACTTGTAAGTAAGTTCCGATTTAACTACATTCATCTTGTTAGCGGTTTAGTATTAGCTATAAAAATTTACATGTATAATTCAGGTTAATATCTCAATACTCTCATAGTCCTTCTGCAATGAAACGGATGTTTGCCCGAAAAAACAAGTTAAGTCTCTGTAAATAAATAAAATGACAGAAAAAAAGTATTTTTTTGTGGTCAATAATTGTTTTATATTTGAAAAAAATTTATTTTTGCAATCCATTTGTTATCAATAAGTTTCGTTTATGGTCACTAAACGAAGTGTTATTTTTATGTAATTTATTGATTATAAATGTGTTGTGTTTCGGGTTTTGGCAAACATCCGTTATTAGACCAAATTTGGGCAGAATTAAAAAAAATAATAGCAAAGATCCTTTCAGGACAAGCTTTATAGACCCTTTCAGGGCAAGCTTTAAACTTAGATGCTTACAGCACAGGCTTTATAACTCCTGAACTAGCGAAGCGATTTCACGTAAGTAATTATATGAATAATACAGGATAACTATCTTTTATTGGAAATAAATCAAATTACAGTAATTCCTTTAATAAATCGTCGTTATTTTTCTTTTTAAATGCTTTTTCAATTTTTTTCCAACTTTGTTCATTAATGTCTCTAATTCCTTCGGGTATTGTCGGGTATACTTGAAATAAATCATCTAAATATAATTTTTGATTTGCGTATTCTATGCTAATTTCTGTCCAATAATTATAAGCAATAGTTCGGTATATTTTGAAGTAATTCGTTAATATTCAGCAAAGTGATTTTGTATGTGTAACAAATTAGTAGTTGATTGAAAATCAATAATTTGCTTCCTTCGTTATCACTCAGGATGACACTAATTGAAAAATTAACGAATTATTGATAAGTATAATACTTTATTTATCTGCAAAGATAATTGATTTATTTGTTTAAAAAAATGTGAATAGTTCTGTTATTTTTCTTATATCTTTTTTATTACCCAATTATAGTTCTGGTTACTCACAATTGTGTTAACTTATTTAAAATTTAACTTATTTATAGCTTTTTAAAATTGTAGAATTCAAATAATAAAAGGTGTGCTTTTGCAAAAAACACAAAAATGTATTCATTTTTAATATCAGATTCAACTAATTAATGCAACTAAAATTTTCGGAAATAATAATGAGTTCAGTATAAAAAGGTCGTAAAAAGCAAACCCAAACGAGCAACTATTTGATTATCAAATAGTTAGAATTGATTTATCATTCTTTGTAAAACACTATAAATCAAGTAGTTGTGTTTTATTTCTTTTTTTGATGGCTTTTTAGACCGGACTCAATAATTTTCGATAAATCATTTAACTACTTAATTTTTATAATAATTACAAAAAAAATATTTCCGCTACGACATAGTTTGTCATACCTGCCTTTTTAATTTGTACTGAAATTTTAAAATACAAAACAATGGCAGAATTTAATTTAACAGTTGAAGAATCTAAGTTTCAGGAAAATAAATTTCTTGATTCTTTGAAAAAACATCTTGCATTAAACAATGTACTTACTCAAAATGCTGTAATTCAGACAGGTATAAAACGTACTTGGACAATTGGCGAAGGCATTGAAAAAGAAGAGGTGTACGATAGTTTTGACAATCCGTTCGATTTTAAATTTCAATTCACAAAATTCAATGTTTTAGCGAATTACGTAGGCAGAATAAAAGTTGAAAACATAAAAACAAGTCAGAAAAATATTGACAACGAAAATTTGATAATTTACTCATATCTTTTGAAAATTTATATTACTTTTAGAGCCAAAAAATTGTTGCCTATTATATTTTTTGTGATCGGTTTATTTGTTGCTATCGGTGGTGAAAATTTTTGGGGTACAATTTTTACGGTTTTATTTATAATTTTACTTTGGTTTGTGTTTCTGAAAATTTTTGGTTTGTTCTTTCATAAACGAGAAAAAGAAATTTTTACAAATATTATTTCAACTTATAAAGACACACTTTAAGAGAGTTCTTAAAGTTTTTAAAGTTTTTAAAGTTTTTAAAGTTTGCCCTGAAAGGGTTTTTAAAGTTCTTAAATTTTGTAAAGTTCTTAAAACTTGCCCTGAAAGGGTTTTTAAAGTTCTTAAAACTTGCCCTGAAAGGTTTTTTAAAGTTCTTAAAGTTTGTAAAGTTTATAATGAAAATCATCAAATTAAAAAAAAACATTTTCAAATTAATAAATTTTCAAATAACTCATTTTCAAATTATCAAATTATCAAATTAAAAAAATGTCAAAACAAAACTTCATAAAAAGATATTATCTTATTCTGAAAAAACTCGAAAAGAATAAATATTCTACACTAAAAGAAATGGCTCTTATATGAGAAATTGTTGGTGGATTTAATAAAAGCCAAGAACTTCAAAGGTGTTAAACATTTGTAGGGTAAAAATCCGTAAGACCGCTTTCAAGCAATCAAACGGATATAATGCTATAAATAGAATATCTACCCACATTTTTTAAGAAAAGAGCCAAAGAAATTAAGGAATACATTGAACAATACAATGATTATTCGTTTTATTCAGACGATAAATCAACTTTTGCAGTAACAGAAAGAACAATTCAGCGTGATTTTGATGAAATTGAAAATAATTTCGGGCTTTCGATTAAATATTCAAAAACAAATAAAGGCTATTTTATTGAAGAAAATGCTGATTATGAGAAATATACAAAAAAGTTTTTTGAATATTTTGAAATAAATCAGGCTGTTAAAATTGCAAAAGCAACTCCGCAAATTGTTGATATTGAACTCGAAACACCCAAAGGTACAGAAAATCTGATTGACTTTTTATATGCTATAAAAAATCGTAAATCTTTGAAATTCACTTATCAGTTTTTTGACATAAATCAGATTTATTCAGTACTCTGTAAGCCTTATGGAATCAAGGAATTCAAAAACCGTTGGTATCTAGTGGCAAAAGACAACAAAGACAATTTTGTCAAAACTTTTGCACTTGAACGAATTACGGATATTGAAATTTCATTCGATAGTTTTATTGATGACACAAAATTCAATATTTCCGAATTTTTCAGGAACAGTTTTGGAATTAACACTCATCTGAACGAAGACCCTGTAAAAATTGTTCTGGAATTTGAACCGCGTCAAGCACTTTATGTAAAATCAAAACCTTTGCATCATTCACAGAAAATTATCGAAGAAACTCCTGAAAAACTTGTCATCAGCTTGTTTGTTCATAATACTTACGATTTCAGAATGGAACTGCTTTCTTACGGCGATTCCGTAAAAGTAATAGAACCGGAAACGTTTAAAAATCAACTTATAGAAATTTATAAAAAAACGCTGGGGAAATACGAATAATTAGTGTCTGTTTATAAAGTTATAACGGAAGTTCATGAAATTATTGATAATAAAACACACGTAACCATCTGGCT
>DYKL01000353.1:0-2104 GCA_020722645.1 Acetofilamentum sp.
TTATATTTATTTTTTTTTGTCTTATACTATATAAGATTATTTTGTTTTTTATTTTTCCAATTTTTTTATATATTTTTTATAAATTTATTTACTAATTCTAAAAATTCTAATGATTTGTCAAGTTCAGTGTATATTATTTTTTTGCTTAAATAATTTTCTGCTATATCTGATAACTTTTGCCAATAGGATAGTTTCTTTTTATCTTTCAGAACCGTTAGGTACATATCTGCTATCGCAGAAATTATTCCATAAGATAGTACATCAACACTGTTTGATTTGAAATTATAAGACACTGCCTTGTCTAATTCTTTATAGAATTTTTCTATACTTTTATATTCACTCGGCGACAAAATCCCTATATTTTTCATTCCTTCTATCGCAATTGCCATAACATTATCTCTATCTCTCGACGGAATATAACCTTCTTCGGCAATGTTATGAATTAAGGAAAAATACACTATTTGCCGTCTGTCACTGTTGCTCATTTTTTTATCTTATAATATGTTACTGTTCCATCTTGATTATGCTCTACAAGAAATTCAGTATCAATATCTTGATAATAGATTATTGAGTAATATGTTTTCTTAGATGGTGCAGAAAAAAATATATAAGCTAAATAAGCTAAAATCACAATTATGAATATTCTTCTACTTATCATTTTCATCCTCATCAATAAATCGGGGAGCACTTGCTTCAACGATTATATCATCTATGATTTCTTTTCTGAGCTCTCTGATTCTTTGTTCATAATATTTCTGATTGCTCGCTTTTTTTAGATGATATATTAGCTCATCGGTGGGAACGTCTTGGAATATTTCTTCTGCTGTAACCATTTTTTTAACTCCTTTTGTTTTTCACTAAAACTACTCGTATTTTCTAAACCTCTCATGTTTAAAAATTGATTTTTTTATTATTTTATCTTGTTCTATAACTTCTATTACTTGTCGTTTTGTAGTTGCATAAATCGGTGTTGCTTGTAGTTGCTTTACAAAATTTACTGTGATATACGTTGCTCCAAAATCACCTTGGACAAGTACATAGTCGTTTGGTCTAACGTTTGTTTTTAGATAAGTGATAATAGGGCTTAAAAAATCATTCAATCTTTCTAAGTCTGGTGGGACATTACTCCACTTTTGTTGTAATTCATTAGGCAAATAAATAAACTCTTCTGTGCCCAAGGTTTTTATAGCGTCTGCTTTTTGTTCATCGGTGAGATTGTGACTGAAAATAAGATGCATTTTCATTTTTTTTAACTCCTTTTTTTCTTTACTTAATTAGAATGTGATTTCTCAAACATTTCCAAAAAAAACTTATGTAAATATAATACATTAAATTTTTTTGTCAAGTATTTCTTTATAAATTTTATCCCACGTTTCTGGGGTCGCTACTCTAACAAACCCGCCTACCGCCGTGATTCGTTCTATGTTGTATTTCTGAACCTCTGTGAGGGCGGTGGTGGTCTTTACTTCTATCGCTCCAAATTTACCCGCTGGTGTGCAAAATATAATGTCTGGAACGCCACTGCGGGACGCCGTGATGACTTTAATTGTGTAGCACCCTAAAGCCTCAAGCGACTTGATTATCTTCTTCTGAAATTGTTGTTCTCTCATTTTATTATGTATTTTTCTATACTGCCAAATTTAGCTTCTAATAATGGAATTTTCTTTTTGTTTATTCTCTTATTCGCTATTGTCCTTACTAATGTCAAAGGATGATAACCCAATAGCTCTAATATATTCGAAAATTTTAATCGACTTTGTCTTTCCTCCGACTTCTCTCTGAAGAATAACTCCCAATCGAAGCCCAACATGACACTACCATAACTGCGATGCATCCAATCTGGTGTTTCGCTAACGACGCGAGGGGCTTGCATTTGATATTTTCTGAAGTCGGGACATAAATATTCCATCCCTTTGTATCGCTTTGCGTTTAACGTCCCCGCTAATATAGTTCTCCGCAATGAATTGTAGTGATAACCTAACGCTACCATTACTTCGGTATAACTAAACTTTGTCTCTTTGAAAAATAACTCCCAATTGAACGCTATCTTTTTGATTTCGCTGGGCTTGCGTTCCCCGCGGGTATACTCTTTTAACCAATCTGG
>DYKL01000353.1:2204-3440 GCA_020722645.1 Acetofilamentum sp.
TTCCTTGTTATTTGTCCCATAAGTTTGTAATCTCCTTTTTTTTATCTAACTCTCATCTTTAATGTTAGTCAAAAATCGGTTTAGTTCTTCCAAGTTCGGAATATCTAAACCGACAGTCTGCGTCTCTTTTCGCTTAGGCATTAGTCTGTCAAGAATTATCTCAGCCGCCGCTTTTCGCTCTGACATCCCTAATGAGTCGTCATCACGAATTGATGCAAAATAATTAATACTCCGCAAGGCTTCCTCAGTCAAGGCTTTCATCGCTTGCAAAGTGTTAATTTTTATGCTGTCAATTATTTTAGCTTCTTCTTTCATTTTTTTTTATTAATTAAATTAATTGAAATAAATATAATAAAAAATAAATTAAAATGAAAATGAAAATATTCATAATTGTTGTAAAATAACAATTATTTATAGTTGTTACAAAAATCATAGCCTCTGTGAAAAATTTTGTAACAAAAATGTAGCAAAATATATAAAAAAGCTCTGAAAAACAGAAAATGTGCGTGAAAAAAAGTGCGTGTTTTTTTAATTTTGTAACAATTCAAAATGCAGTGTAAAAAAAAGTCAGATTTGTGAACAAAAAAATCGCCGTAACTTGTTATAAAACAACAACTTAGAGAACAATGCACAAAAAAATTTCGGGAAAAATAAGGCAAAAAAACAAGACAAAAATTGTAACAGTGTGAAAAAGACTTGAAAAAAAAGTGTGCTACAAAGTATAAAAAAACGGTACTTTTGTTGTGAGCATGGGTAAACCTGAAACTGTAAAAACATACGATTTTTTTTAATTTTGTAACATTTTTAAAAAAACCATTGCGCGGGGTCAAAGTGTCACCCTGTTTTACACCGCCATCCGAAAATGACGCTTCCGTAACTTATTATAAAACAATGAGTTACAAAATTTTAACATCAAAAAAAACAACTTTTACAAAAAAACCTTGGAGCGGTGTTACCTGTTACATTGTTACAACGATTTCCCAACTTTCCCAAAAATACCCCTATTTTTTTACCCTATTTTGGGGGGGTATCGGAGTTTAGGAGTGTTTTGTTACAAACCAATTATATCTTTTTTTACATTTTTTTTCAAAACTTTTTTATGAGGGGCTAAAACCTCAATGCAATCTAAATAAGAGAGGTAAAAACAGCGGTTATCCTCAGCGGTTAAAAGCAATAATTACTTCTTTTTATATTCTTTTTATATTCTTTTTATATTCTTTTTATATTCTTTTTATA
>DYKL01000354.1 GCA_020722645.1 Acetofilamentum sp.
TTTTTTGTTTCTACCACGAGTTGAAACTCGTGGTTATCATTATTTTAGTCCTACGAACTATATTTATATCAGCATCTTAATATTGCGGAATAGAGAGGAATTTATTTCATTTAATTCTTACATTTAATCTCCTTTTTTACCATTCATTTGTAACTTTTCACTTAACTTTTCGTCTAAAATATTACAAACAATAAAATATTTTATTATGAGACGACAAAACAGAATTTTTGGCTATTTTTTTATTTTTTTCTTTGTATTTTATATTTTTCCGGTAACTTTGTTTGCTGATAACGATAACTTAAAAATTCCCGGATATATGTTAATAGAAAAAAGATTCGTAAAGGAAGTAAATGCAGATTGCTATTACTTTGAACACATCAAAAGCGGAGCAAAAATTATTAAAATTGCTGCTGATGACCCAAATAAAACTTTTAGTGTAACATTTCATACAATTCCAAATTCCGACTGCGGAGAAGCTCATATCTTGGAACATTCCGTTTTAAACGGTTCAAAAAACTTTCCTGTCAAAAGTCCTTTTGATATTGCAGTAAAAGGTTCTTTAAATACTTTTATCAATGCTATGACTTACAAAGACCGTACATCATATCCGGTTGCAAGTATGAACGAAAAAGATTATTTCAACCTGATGCACATTTACCTTGACGCAGTTTTTTTTCCGATGATATACAATGATGAACGCATTTTTAAACAGGAAGGCTGGCATTATGAACTAACAGACCTAAATTCAGATCTTGAATATAAAGGAGTTGTTTACGGAGAAATGAAAGGTGCTTTTTCAGATCCTTCAAGATATGTTTCTATGTATATCTATAAAAATCTTTTCCCTGATAATATTTATGGATTTGAATCCGGAGGATATCCAAGCGATATACCTAAGCTCACATACGAAAAATTCTTGGATTTTCACAAAACCTTTTATCACCCCGAAAACTCATACATTGTTTTGTACGGTAATGCTGATATGAAAAAAGAATTGGAATTTATTGACAAAAATTATCTGTCAAAATTTGAAAAAAATAACAAAAAAATCCAGATTCCTGACCATAAACCTTTCGAAAAACTTAAAAGAGTAGAAGAATTTTATCCTGTTATGGAAGGGACCGAAACAAAAAACAAGGCATATTTAACTCTAAGTTTTGTTACAGATTACGGAACTGATTATGTAAAACCCGAAGCTATTTCGCTTTTAACTTATTATTTATTTAACCGCGAAGCAGCTCCTATACGTTTGGCTTTTGAAGAAGCCGGAATCGGCAAAAATATTTCCTGCAACAGTATGACTTATAAACAAAATATTATTCAAATTACAGTTCAAGATGCCAACGCAAATGAATTAGACAAGTTTTACGAACTTATTATGACTAACCTAAAAAAGATTGCTGACGAAGGAATTAACAAAGAAGAGTTTGAAAGCATTCTTAATATTTATGAATTCAGCAGGCGGGAAGATAATGATGCTAACAAAGGAATATCATATCTGTCTGATTTAATGCCTTATTTCATTTACAATAAAGATCCTTTTGCCGGTTTGGAGTATGAAAATGTTTTAGCTGAACTGAAAAATAATCTGAAAACTGATTACTACGAAGAGCTTATTAAATCTGTTTTTATAGACAATAATTATTCTCTTTTGTTATCTGTTTCACCAAAACCCGGAATGGACAAAGAAATTGCAGAGCAGGAAAAAGTTGAACTCAAAAAATTCAAAGAAAGTAAATCCGAAGCTGAACTTCAGAAAATAATTGATGATACAGATAAACTTATTGAATACCAACAAAGTGAAGATACTCCCGAAGCTCTTGCAACTATTCCTGTCCTTGATTTGAAAGATTTAGATAAAAAGCCTAATTACTATGAAGCTGAAGTTAAAAAGTTCGGAAACACAGATGTCTTACATTACCCACAAAATACTAACGATATTGTATATTTATACTTATATTTTGATTTGAGAGTTTTAACGCAGGATTTAATTCCTTATGCCTCCTTATTAACAAACCTGATGGGTTCTTTAAACACAAAAAATTATTCTTTTGGTGATTTGGATACTGAAATTAACAGACATACAGGCGGTATAAATACATATCTTACAAAATATAACGAAAACAACGATGATGACAAACTAATTCCCAAATTTGTTGTCTCTTCAAAAGCACTGGTCGAAAAATCTAATAAATTATTTGAAATAAATGAAGAAATTATTAATAATACTATTTATAACGACCCCGAAAGACTAAAAACATTACTTTTGAGACATTTTTCAAGTCTTGATGCTCAAATCAAAAGAGACGGTTCCCGTTGGGCGTTTATTCGTTTTCTGTCTTACATTTCCAACTCCGGTTTGTTCAATGAATTGACTACCGGTTATGAATATTATGCATTTTTATCTGATTTAATGAAAAATTATGATGAAAATTCACAGGAAATTATTAATAACCTTACTAAAGTTGCTGATTTACTTTTTACACAAGAAAATTTAATAATTGCGACAACATGTAGTGAAGAAAATTACAAAACAACCTCTGAAAATTTCACAATTCTGACTAAAAAACTAAAATCTGCCGAATTAAAATATGTTGTTTGGTCAAACAAATCTGAAAATAAAAACGAAGCATTTCAAACAGCATCTAAAGTTCAATACGTTTACAGTGGGTACGATTTCAAAAAATTAGGATACGAATGGGACGGGAAAATGTTGGTTCTGAACAAAATTATTTCAAGAAACTGGCTGAATCAACAAATCAGAGTCATTGGAGGAGCCTATGGTGGTTACAGCACAATATCACCTACTGGTTATGTTGCTTTTATCTCGTATCGTGACCCAAATCTGAAAGAAACACTTGATAATTATTCAAAAACATCTGATTTCTTAGAAAATTTCACTGCAACTGAAAAAGAAATGACACAGTTTATAATTAGCACAATTGCAGATTTAGACCAGCCTAAAAATGTTTCAGAACAGGGAACTTCTGCTTTTTACAACTATTTCTGCAAACTTGATTACGATTATTATCAAGACAACAGAAATGCTGTGCTGAATACTTCTGCTGAAGATATCAAATCTTTTGCTAAGATGATTAACGATGTTATCAGTAATAATATTTATTGTATTTACGGTAACTCAAATAAAATTGAAGAAAACAAAACACTGTTTGAAAATTTAATAAAAATATTATAAACAAAAACAATTTAAGGCTTAGCGTAAAATAAAAACACACTAAGCCTTTTTAATCTATTCGCTTTGATAATAATTTAAACCGTAACTTTTCCTTATTTTACGTAATAGTTATGTCCAGAAGCTTGATTAAATCCTGATATTTTTTAGTTATTTCAACATTATGCTAACTATTATTGATTTTTACTTTTTTAACGGAAGTTCATGAAATTTTTGATAATAAAACACACGTAACCATCTGGCT
>DYKL01000355.1 GCA_020722645.1 Acetofilamentum sp.
GAGAAATGTCAGTCTTCGACTTCGCTCAGACTGACGAATTTGGATTTTCACACAATCTCTTTGTAAGAGAAATGGCTGTGGGTTAAGTTAAAAGCATGGTTCTTTTGCAATTATGTAAATAACAAAAAGAAAAAATAAGTTATGAAAACAGCAATAATTACAGGCATAACAGGACAGGACGGCGCTTATCTTAGTAAATTATTATTAGAAAAAGGATATAAAGTTATTGGCATCACAAGAAGTTTACAATCAGGGAATATAAACGGACTAAACTTTCTTGGTATTCAGAATGATGTTGAATTGATTGAAGCAAACGTATTTGATCTTTCCAATATAATCAGGCTGCTCGAAAAATATAAACCCGAGGAATTTTATAACCTTGCCGCACAAAGCTCTGTGGGTTTATCTTTTGAACAACCGATTGGAACTTTAGAGTATAATATAATTTCGATAGCCAATATTTTAGAAGCAATAAGAATTGTTAATAAAAATATAAAGGTTTACCAGTCTTCAAGCAGTGAAATGTTTGGCAACGTAAAAAAAGAATTGCTTCCTGTGGATGAAAATTTTATTATACACCCTGCAAGTCCTTACGCAATTTCAAAAGCTTCTTCTCACTGGATTTGCGTTAATTACAGGGAGGCTTATAAGTTATTTATTTCAAGTGGAATCTTGTTCAACCACGAGTCGGTTTTGCGAAGACCAAACTTTGTTACAAAAAAAATAGTTTCCGGGGCGCTTAAAATTAAAAACGGGCAGCTTGATATGCTTAAAGTGGGTAACACTTCAATAATGAGAGATTGGGGTTACGCTCCCAAATATGTTGAAGCTATGTGGACAATGTTAAATATAGACAAACCCGGGGATTATGTAATCTGTACGGGTGAACCGCATACATTACAGGAATTTATCGAAAAAGTATTCAGTAAATTCGGTTTAGATCCAGCTAAATATGTTAAATCAGATGCTTCCCTTATTCGTCCTGTGGATCTTAAAGTAATATACGGTAATCCAACCAAAGCAAAGACAGAGTTAAACTGGAATTATAATTTATCCTTTGATGATTTAATAGAAAAATTAACTGAAGATGAAATATATTATAATAACTGGATTAAAAAGTTCTCGGCAAGTTAGTTAATCAAACTATATTTTATAAAGGAAACATGAATCAAAAAATAATTTTTATAAGCTGGACACCTTACGGAAGACATACTGAGCTGCTTGGAAAATCATTAAACGCAGAGATATTTTACATTAGCAAATTCATTAAGTTCAAAGGGATATTATGGAAACTGCTTTTCCCCGTTGATTACCTTCTTAAATCAATTAAATCTTTCCATATTTTAATCAATAAAAAGCCAACGATTGTGTTTGTCCAGAATCCTCCGTCAATTGCCCCGGTAGTAATAGTGCTTTTTTCAAAATTTCTTAAATTCAAAACAGTAATCGATTCTCATAACGGCGCCTTTGAAAAACCCTGGGTAAATACTCCATTTCATATTTGGGCTTTAAGAAACGCGACCATTATAACTATACATAACAATGTTTTATTTAATCGCCTTACATCAGATAAAAAATTTTCAAATATTAATTTTAAAATACTCAATTCCCGGTTATCGGAATTTCCTTCCAATCTAAAAGAAAAATCACACGAGAAATATTTTCTGATAATCTCATCATTTTCCGGCGATGAACCAATGGAAATTTTATTGCAGGGATTGGTTTTGTTTTCTAAAGACAATAATAATTGGAAGTTCAAAATTACCGGGAACTATAAAAAAGAGATCGATTTATATAACAAATATTCCGAAAATGAAAACATTGAGTTCTTAGGTTTTGTGGATGATAAAACCTACGATTATTTACTTGTTAATGCCTATGGTATTATAGCGCTATCAACCAGAGATGATGTTCAGCAATTTGCATTAATGGAAGCTGTGGGAGCAGAGGTCCCTTTTATTTCAATTAAAAATAAAACAAATATTGATTTATTCGGGGACAAAATGGTACTTATAGAAAATAACTCTGATAAAGTTTCTGAAGGTATCAATGATTTTATTAATAATAAAAATGAACTGGATAAAAATATTATTGATATTAAAATACAACAAAAAGCAAAATGGGAAAGTGAATTCAATAAACTTTTTCAGCAATTAATTTCAGATCAGTAAAGATGACCCTTTATACAATGAATGAAAAGAGAATATTAATATCTGTTTGTATTGCAACTTATAAGCGAGAGAAGCTTTTAGAAAGGCTTTTGCAAAGCCTTACCGAACAGGTTTTAGAACAAAACATTATGATAGAAATCATTGTAACTGATAATAATATTGAAGAGAGTGCTAAAAGTATATTAAGAAAGTTTATAAGTACGGATAAAATTTCATTTAAATATTTTATACAGCCTATAAAGAATATAAGTCTTACACGTAATGTATGTGTTGAAAACGCTACCGGGCATTATATCTGTTTTATTGACGATGATGAGACTGCTGACAAAAACTGGATTGTTAATTTGCTTGATTGTGTTCAAAAATTTAATGCGGATGGTGTTTTTGGATATGTCATACCCAGATTTGAAGAGGGAATTAATGATAAATTCAAGCAAAGAGAATTTTATTTTAGTAAAATGAGTGAAAGTGGCTCACATGCAAGATTTATGTTTACCACAAATGCACTTGTAAAGAGTGAAATAATTAAAAAAAATAATGTTTTATTTGATCCTGATTATGGAATTACAGGAGGAGAAGATGCGAATTTCTTTGGAAAGCTTAAAAAAGAAGGAGCGAAATTTGTTAACTGCAAAGAAGCAATATCTTATGAATTTATAGGAAAGCAAAGGACTACTATAAAATTTTTTTTGAGAAGAAACATCAGAGGTGGTCAGACCTATTCAAGAAATTTCATAACAGATGCTAAACAATTCCAAAAAGTTCAACTGTTTATAAAATCATTACTAAAACTCTTAATTGGTATTTTATTATTTATTCCTAGTCTCGTTTATGTTAAAGCCAGGATTAATTCACTAAAACTTCTTGGTTCTGGAATTGGTGAAATTCTTGGTTTGATTGGTAAACCAAAAGATATTCATTGAAGTACCTTATAGAGATAGTTTTTTTAGGAAATTTGTTGTATATAAATCTGAACAAATTTATTTGAAACATTTGCGTAGAAAATATTTGGTATAAATTAGATATGAGTCTATTCTAAAAAGGTCGTAATAATGAAAAGAGAGTTTTTTCGACACGATAGTTTTGTCAAAAATATTTTTTTAGTGTCTTATAAACGATATATGAAAGAAATTTTTATTCAAAAATAACGACAAATTTATTTATACCCTTTTTAGAGTGAACTCAGATCTTAGTTGAAAATATTTTAATAAAAAAAAGGAAGAGACTCCAAATAATTAA
>DYKL01000356.1 GCA_020722645.1 Acetofilamentum sp.
ATTATTGAGTTCAGTATAAAAAGGTCGTAAAAAGCAAACCCAAACCAGCAACTATTTGATTATCAAATAGTTAGAATTGATTTATCATTCTTTGTAAAACACTATAAATCAAGTAGTTGTGTTTTATTTCTTTTTTTTGATGGCTTTTTAGACCGGACTCATTATTGTCCGAAACCTTGTATTAAAAATTTGTCGCTAGCCTACTCTTACGCTTTGCGTCATTACGAGGCTTTGCTTCGTACGCTTTGCGTCATTGCGAGGCACGAAGCAATCTCAAGCCCGAACCGGTTTTAACGAGTCAGCTACTTCGTTCCTACCTATGACAACTTTTTAAATAGTTGGTTATTAGTTAGTTGCATGTTTAAGTCATGAGCAGTTACAAATTTACACAAACTTCGTTTTTTTTTATTGTCATTCTACTTTTATGCAAAATTTTTTTGCTTCCCACTCGCAATAACGTTTGCCTCGCAGAGACGAAAAGCCTAAAAAAAAATGTAAGCAGCAAAACTTGGAGTTATTGTGGCTTTTAATACTTAGTTTTAATCGAAATCAACTTTTTTTAACTATTTAAAATACAATTATAAAACGTAATGTGTTTAAATATAACGTTTTATGTTTCGGACAATAATGATTTGCAATCCGAAACTTGTCTGGGTTTCGGATTACAAAGTAAAACCCCGCAGGTTTCAAAAACCTGCGGGGTTTGGCAATATTTCCGCCCTGTTTGGTGTCCTCACCGAACAGCCGAGCCACCACCGAAAGGTCTTGCGACATTTTCCGCCCTGTTTGGTGTCCTCACCGAACATGTTAGATATAAAAATATCATTATCAGTCTTATTTGTTGATATTTCCGCCCTGTTTGGTGTCCTCACCGAACTTGTTAGATATAAAAATATCATTATCAGTCTTATTCATTGATATTTATTTGTCTTTTTTATACAGATTCCTCCTTAACCCCTGTATTTTTGAATAAAAACGAACTCCAAAGGGTAAGGGCAGAATTTTTTGAAAATTAAGGGGTTAATTTTCAGTGTTTTAACATCAAAATTATAAATAAATATATTAAATTGATATTTTTATCATTATAATATATTCTTTTGATGATTTTTACCCCAAAAACAGCCCAAAATTAGCATATTTCAATGTTTTTAAAATATTAATTTGCGATTAAAATAAAATTTCTTACTGTTCCGCAATATTAAATATAAATATAGTCCGTAGGACTAAAGTAATGATAACCAAGAGTTTCAACTCGTTGCAGAAAAAAAAATCGTTACAAGCACAAATGTTAATTTTGGGTGAAAAGTAGAATGTAACGAAATTTTAAACGTTAATAAAATTAATACAAAGCTGCATTCATTTTCGGATGTTTCCTCCATGAATGCAACTTGTTATTAAACGCAAAATTAGTAGTGTTATCGGCATGTCAGACCGGTCTGGGAGATGTAAAAGGTTCGGAAGGTGTTTTTGGTTTGCAAAGAGCCTTAAAAATGTCGGGAGTTGATTTTTTAATTATATCTTTGTGGGAAGTTCCTGATGTTCAAACACAGGATTTGATGACCAGATTTTATTCATATTTTAATACCGGTTTGGAAGTCAAAGCAGCTTTCAACAAAGCACAAAATGAGATAGAAGAGGAATACAAAAACGTAAAAGGCGGTGCTTATGCTTGTGCGGCATTTGTTTTGATATATTAGTTATCGAGGAAAATTGTTAAATTGTTTCATTGTTACATTGTTTGGCTTCGACCCATTGTTCCCGCAAGTCTTTCGACTTGTGGGAAAAAAATGAATAAGACTTTTGTCTTTCTAACTTCGACAAACACAGGTGCGAGTTCAGAAATACTTCAAATATAAATTTTTTTGCTTAACTAAAATTATATTTTAATTTTGAAAATAAAGAAATTGTAAATTTATCTTACAAGTTTTTGAAAACCTCTGCTGGTGCGAGCTTGCAGCTCGTACCAAACCCAAATGTGTAAAGCGTCCACTACACTCCATGCTTTACACGAAAAGTTTAAATTTCTTTTATAATTTTGTTATTGAAATTAAAATTTTTTGTATTTTTGAAAAAAAATTATAAAAACAAAAGATATGAAAAAAATATCAATTTTATTAGTTTTTGTGTTTTTATGCGGCTTTGTTTTTTCGCAACAGGAAAAACGAATAGCTTTAATTATAGGCAATGCAGCATATCAGAATGGCGGAACGTTAAAAAATCCGGTAAATGATGTCAACTTAATGGCAACAACCTTGCAAAGTTTGGGTTTTGAGGTAACCAAACTTACAAATGCAAATCTCAAACAAATGCAGCAAGCGGCAATAACATTTACAAACAAAATTCCAAACTATGACGTAGCCTTGTTTTATTATGCAGGACACGGAGTACAGGTAAACGGAGTTAACTATCTTGTACCAGTAGATGCTGTGATGAATGATGCCTTATCAACAAAATATGAGGCATTTGATATTTCTGACATAAATTATGCCTTTGCACAAAACAGCGGCAAAATGAACATTATGATACTTGATGCTTGCCGCGATAATCCTTTCAGATCTTGGCAACGAGGTAGCGACAGAGGATTTAAGGCAGTAGGAAATCAGGCTGCAGGTACAATTATAGCATTTGCCACACGCGAAGGTGAAACCGCAAGCGACGGCACAGGCTCAAACGGGCTTTATACGCAGGAACTTGTAAAACAAATGAAAATAGAGCAAGACATAAACTCTGTTTTTAAAAACACACGTGTAGCCGTACTTGCAGCAAGCAACAATAAACAATGCCCACAGGAATGGGATATGACAACCGGTAGTTTTTATTTTAAAAAAGGTTCAAACCCCGATAACAACAACCAATCAACCGGCAGCGGCACTCTAAAACTAATAACCGATTACACCGGCAATGTAAAAATTACATCTGCAACAGGCTCGCACTTAGAGACTAAAACCGTTTCTGCCGGCTCTACTTACGACTTTTACAATCTGCCTGCCGGTGTTGTGATTATAAACATCTACTCAGGCAGTACGGTAGTGTGGACACAAAAAGTAATGATTACAGCCGGACAAACCACCACTATACACGCCCAAAAAGATGAACCCACAAACACCACTCTCACAATCTCCTCCTCTCCAAGCGGAGCAAGTGTGTATATAGACGATGTTTACTACGGCACTACGCCATACACCGTAACACTCAATTTCCAAACCTACAACATAAAACTTGATGCCGGAGCTGATTATGAAATTTATAAACAAAACGTAAACATCACAAAATCTACAACAAGCCTGAATTATACACTTACAAAAAGAGAAACACCACCTCCGGATATCCCTATCCCCGAAACCGTCTTTATTAAAGGCGGCAACTTCCAAATGGGCAGCAATGACGGCG
>DYKL01000357.1:0-1521 GCA_020722645.1 Acetofilamentum sp.
AATGAAAATAATTATAAACCAACAACTTACAAAATTATTTACACATGAAAAAAATCTGATGTACTCTTTATATGCATCTGATACAAATTTGGCTCTGTCGGTTTTTTGTTCAAAAATTATTTCATTATTATCTTTTTTTAGAATAAAAAGTTTGTTTTTTTTATCTAAGTCAAAAATATATTTGCCTTTATCATTTTTAAATTCAAAATAAAATTCTTTGTTTACAAAAAGCAGATTTTCAAGCCATAAAATAAAATTGTGTGTGTGTTCCTTGTCGAGTACAAATGAATTTTTACATATATTAGTATTACTTTTTATTTCAAAGTTGATTATATCATCGACTATGTTAATAAATTGAATTTTAATATTTTCCATAATTTTTTATATTTTGAAAAATTTTTATTCGCAATTAGATAATGTGAATTAAGGTTTAAAATAATATTGATTATCAACTTATTATGTGTTTAGAGACAATTTGCAGGTAAAATTTCAACTCTTAATTCGCATTGATAAATAAATATGAGTCCGATCTAAAAAGCCTGCCCTGAAAGGGTCTTAAAAGCCAAACACAAATAGCTGATTATCAATAATATAATAAATTTTTTTAAAAGTACAGACATTGCATGCTACGTCTCTAAAACATTACAAACGGTACAGACTTTGTATGCAACGTCTCTACAAACTTTATGAACTTTTTAAACTAAACTCAAATATTACACAGATTTTAATTTCACAAAAATAAACAAAAAAAATTTTAAGAGTAAATAATTATTTATATTTTTAATTTCAAATTAATTTTCATGAATGTCAAAATTACTGCGAGTAATTACTCGAATATCCCAAAAAATTTCAAAACCAAATAGAATAAAAAACTCTCGAATGTTGGTTCATATTCTGACAAAAATTCAATTATTTTGCTTTGTGAAATATTAGAAATTTTATCAGGTAAACAGGCAGATTTTTTTGCGAGGGGAAGGTCAAATATGATATGTTTGGTGGTTGTGATTTTTCTTGGACAATATTTGCTTCGAAATTCAAAATTTCTTTAAAAATAAACAGAGAAATAAGTGAATCATGGCAAAGAGTTGAGGTACACGACAATAATTTTGTCATTTCAGGTTTAGAAGAATTTGATTTTAAATGGAACGGTGAAGCAGGTGGTTTTTTATCTGACTTGGAAATATCTATACAAAATATAAACGAGGATCATTATAAAAAAATATCATAAATCGGCAAACAACTATACACTGATTTTGAAATATCTGAAAAATAAAAAAAGTTAATAGTTCACAGTTATCGAGTGGATAGCACTCAATAACTCGGCAAACTCAACAAACTAAAAACTATGCACTATGCACTATGCACAATGCACTATGCACTATGCACTTTGAACTCAACAAACTAAAAACTATGCACTATGCACTTTGAACTCGATAAACTCAACAAACTCAACAAACTATGCACTATGCACTATGCACTTTGAACTCGGCAAACTAAAAACTATGCACTATGCACTATGCA
>DYKL01000357.1:1621-3381 GCA_020722645.1 Acetofilamentum sp.
CTATGCACTTTGAACTCAACAAACTCAACAAACTAAAAACTATGCACTATGCACTTTGAACTCAACAAACTCAACAAACTAAAAACTATGCACTATGCACTATGCACTTTGAACTCAACAAACTAAAAACTATGCACTATGCACTATGCACTTTGAACTCGGCAAACTCGGCAAACTCAAAAAATGTATGAAAATAACTTTTTTAGGCACAGGTTCATCTCTCGGAACACCGATTATAGGTTGCAAATGCGACGTTTGCACAAGTAATGAAAGTAAAGACAAACGTTTACGTTCTTCGTTGATGATTGAAATTATGGATAAAACACTAATAATTGATGCTGGACCGGATTTCAGAGAGCAAATGCTGAGATTTAACAAAAATTTCAAACTTGATGCAATAATTCTAACACACGCACATAGAGATCATATTGCAGGCTTGGACGATGTCAGACCTTTTAATTTTTTGCAAAAAAAAGAAATAGATATTTATGCAGAAAATAATGTTATTGTGGCTGTCAAAAATATGTTTTTTTATAGTTTTGATGACACAATCAATAAAGGCGTTCCAAGATTTAACCTCAAAACGATTACCAACGAAACTTTTTTTATTGATAAAATAAAAATTATTCCCATCAGAGTTTTTCATAGTATGGAAATGTTTGGTTACAGAATCGAAGATTTTACATACATTACCGATTTAAAATATATTTCGGATGAAGAAACCGAAAAAGTTAAAGGAACTCGGATTTTGGTTGTCAGTGCAGTAAGATTAAAAAAACATTATGCTCATTTTAATTTGGAAGAAGCATTGGAATTTATAGAAAAAATCAACCCTCAAAAAGCATATTTGACTCACATGGGTCATAATTTAGGTAAACACACTGATTTACAGAAACTTCTGCCAAAAAATGTTGAGCCGGCTTATGACGGTTTAATTATTTCGTAAAAAAAATTTTTTGTTTTTGAAAAATAATTATATTTTTAAAAAAAATTTAATTTTAAAAATCTTAAATTCAATATTATGAATGCTACAAATTTAACAGCCGAAGACAGAGTAAAAATTGTTGAAATTTTCGGCGAATTACGTCAGTTTCTTTCAAACTTTATGAATGACAGAGACTTTAAAATGAGCAATGCTCAGATTTTCACATTTTTAACTTATGCACCTGTTTGCTTAGCAATTGCAAGCGACCGTGAAGTTGATGAAAACGAAATCAGACTGCTTGATAAAATTACCAAAGACATTGACGTTACTAATATGGTTAGCCTTGATTTGATGGAAATTATAGCTATTGCAAACGAACCCGAAGAAATTATGCTTAACGAAGAATTTAACATGAGAATTGACTCCGAATTATTGTTTTTGAGTCGTAATATTGACAAATATGAAAATGAAATTATTTCTTCCGTCAAATCTCTTTTGAAAATTGACAAAGACCGCACAGCTGAAACTTCTTTAACAAAAACTTTCAGCAAATGGTTCGATTTTGTCATCGAAAAAAATGCAGGAAGAAACAAACAGGCTGAAATGGAAAAAGTCAGCAAATACAAAGCAAATATTGGATTATAAAACTCATTTGCTTTCTTTCGGGCTGTCTTGATGTTGCAAAATACATTTATTTTTAACATTTCGACAGCTTTTTTTTCTTAAATCAACTGCATAGTTCATAGTGCATAGTGCATAGTTAATAGTGCATAGTTAATAGTGCATAGTGCATAGTGCATTGTGCATAGGGATTGTTATTTAATAATCTATGTGA
>DYKL01000358.1 GCA_020722645.1 Acetofilamentum sp.
GCGAGGTACGAAGCAAAACGTCATTGCGAGGTACGAAGCAAATGAAACAATGAAAACAGATTATAAAGTAATACATATACCCGAAATTGATTCGACTAATAACTACGCACAAAAATTAATAGACGAACAGTATGATTTGTGTAACTCTGTAATAATCACAGATTTTCAAACATTGGGAAAAGGGTCATACAATAATCATTGGGAAAGTAAAAGAGCTGAAAATCTGACGTTTAGTGTTATTTTGTGCCCCGCTCTTGAAGTTTCAAATCAATTTTATCTTTCAAAAATAGCATCACTTAGTCTTATTTCATATCTTGAAAGTCTTAGTATTACAGCAAAAATTAAGTGGCCCAATGATATTTTAGTCGAAAACAAAAAAATTACAGGTATTTTAATCGAAAATTCAATTATCGGTTCAAAAATTTCAAATTCAATTATCGGTATAGGCTTGAATATCAATCAAAAAGAATTTTCATTAAATCCCAAAGCCACATCACTTTCAATCTTATCGGGTTTTGAATATAATTTAAAAAAGGAATTAGATACTTTTTTGCTGCATTTCAAAAAATTTGAAAACAATCTTAATAAAAAAGAATTTGATTTTATAAACAAAAATTATTTTTTACATTTGCTCGGCGTTAATTCATACTTAAGATACAAAAATAAAGAAAAAACTTTTGAAGCTGTTATTGAAAACATTGAAGAAAACGGAAAATTGGTTCTAAAATCTAAGTCCGGTGAAATTATGAAATTCGGATTTAAAGAAGTTGAATTGATATATTAAATTACTATGGATAACTTTGTGAAAATAATTGACATAAAATCAGACTTAAAAAAAAGTAAATCAAAATTTTACCGAAATTTACCTGGATTTGTAGTTAAACGATTAAAAAAAATTATTCGGGAAGATAAAATAAACCAAACCTACAACAAATACAAGCATCTTGAATCAATGGACTTTGTGAAAGCATTGATTTTTGAAGAATTTAATGTCGATTTGACAATTACAGGTCAGGAAAATATTGATAAATCTAAAAAATATATCTACGTAGCAAATCACCCTTTGGGCTCAATTGATGCTCTTTGTTTTTTGTATCTTGTTGACAGTTGCCACGGCAGAGTAATTTCACCGTCAAATGAACTTTTTGAATATTTCCCAAACCTACATCCTTTAATTGTTGGAATAAATGTATTTGGACAAAACACAAAAGAAAAAATCAAAAAAGTAAACGAAGCCTTTGCCAGCGATGCACAAATTATGATTTTCCCTGCCGGCGAAGTGTCCAGAAAAACAAATGGAAAAATTACTGACCCTAAATGGCAAAAAACCTTTGTTTCAAAGGCTGTTGAATACAACAGAGACATTGTACCGGTTTATATTTCGGGCAAAAACTCCGACAAATTTTACAGAACCGCTCAAATCAGAAAATTTTTCGGCATTAAATTGTACATCGAAACAATATTGCTGCCTCAAGAAATGTTCAAACAAAAAGGCATAAAACTTGATATGAAAATTGGAAAGCCTTTTTCGGCTGATGAAATTAAAAATTCCGATTTATCACACATTCAATGGGTTGAAAAAATCAGAAATTATGTTTACACACTTCAGTAAAATGCTGATTTGTCTAATGTTAAATTTAAAAATATAATAATTTTAAAACAAACCAAATATGAAAAAAACATACATCCTTGACACCAACGTAATTTTGCACGATTATGATGCCATCTACAATTTCGAAGACAATGACATAGTTATTCCGATAGTTGTTCTGGAAGAATTGGACAAATTCAAAAAAGGAAACGGTATTATCAATTACAATGCACGTCAGATAATGCGTGAATTGGATAAAATATCGGAAGACTTCGATGTTTTTACAGCAGGTATTTCGCTTGGAAATAATCAAGGAACTCTTTTTGTAAAAACAGTACACAGATTTCCGGAAGATTTTAAACTTTCTTTTTCCGAAGAAGAATATGCAGACACAAAAATCCTTTCGATTGCCTTATATATTCAAGAAGAATTGAAAAATGAAACGGTTATTCTTGTTACTCAAGACGTTAACCTGAGATTAAAAGCACGTGCAGTCGGCGTAAAAGCACAGGATTACAAAACAGGAAAGGTTACTGATATTGACAAAATATACAAAGAAATAAACACTTTTGTTAACATTGATATTGCTCTTATTGACCAGCTATACAAAGACGGATATTTAAGCTTTGACAAAACAGGTGTTCAGGACGAACCTTACTGTAACGAATATATTTTACTTACAGATGGCAATTCTACCGCTTTAAGTTTTTATGACAACAAAGATAAAAGATTGT
Source organism: Acetofilamentum sp. (assembly GCA_020722645.1). Lineage (GTDB taxonomy): Bacteria > Bacteroidota > Bacteroidia > Bacteroidales > JAFGUD01 > JAFGUD01. The sequence continues at coordinate 2,326 of DYKL01000358.1, forward strand.
ATATAGTTAAAAAAAGCCACGCTTATCATATAAAACCCAGAAATTCAGAACAAACATTTGCTCTTGACGCTCTGATGCGTAAAAATATTCAGCTAGTTACTTTAACAGGAAAAGCCGGAACCGGAAAAACATTACTCGCTCTTGCTGCGGCATTGGAACAAAGCCACAAATTTTATCAAATTATGCTTGCCAGACCAATTGTAGCTCTTTCCGACAAAGATTTAGGCTATTTACCCGGCGATGCAAACGAAAAAATCAGACCTTATATGCAACCTTTGTTTGACAATCTTACTGTTATAAAACAGAATGCCGGTTTTACAAGCAAAGACAGCACAAAAATAGACGATATGATAAAAGAAGAAAAACTGCTGATTACTCCTCTGGCTTATATCAGAGGGCGGTCCCTTGCAAATACATTTTTTATCATAGACGAAGCTCAAAATCTTACACCACACGAAGTTAAAACAATTATCACAAGAGCCGGCGAAGACACAAAAATAGTGTTTACAGGCGATATAGAACAAATAGATTCTCCTTACCTTGACGACCGCTCAAACGGATTATCTTATCTAACTGATAAAATGAAAGGTCAGGAAATTTTTGCACACGTTAATCTAGTAAAAGGCGAAAGAAGTAAACTCGCAGAACTGGCGAGCAGGTTGTTGTAAAGATAGTGAGAAGGAACGTGAATGGCTTTGTTTTCGTAGGCATTTCGGCACATTGTTGATTGAAAGTAATTTCGTATCATTTACCATACCTTTGCCTGTACTTTCAATATGTTTCAATGCCTGTGAAAGCAAAGCCAATATTAAGAGCATTTTAATATTAATATTTTTTTTCTCTTTTTTATTTTCACCGCATTTTGCTCCAATTGTTTTCAAATAATTAACCACGCATAGCACATTAAATTCATAAGCATAATCTAATACCGACCAACCATCGTTATCAAGAATATTCACATCTGCACCATTTGTAACAAGACATTTAACCGGAACTTACTTTTAAAAAGCGTGGATTTACAGGGCTTTGCTGCTGATTTTTT
>DYKL01000359.1 GCA_020722645.1 Acetofilamentum sp.
ACATGTTGCAGGTGTTTTCACCTGCAACCACTTACGAAAAAACTTGCGGATTTATGGTATTCCTAAATTTCATTTTTCTTTTTTAATAAAAATTTTATTACCTGAAATGCGACAAATATAAATAAGGGCCAAACCAGGTACCAAATTAAAGCTAATGTATGTGACATAATTTTTGAATTTATTTGTTAATAAGCCATAGTGTCTTTTTCAATATCTTCCTGATTAATTTTTTTGCGAGTCAATGATTTCCATGCATACCAAATATAAGCAATTACAAAAGGAACTGCAATGGAAACAAATGTCATTGTTACCAAAGTAAATTTGCTTGAAGATGAGTTTTCAATTGTTAAAGAACTTTGTAAATCGGCAACTGACGGATAATATGCTGTATTGTTGAAACCAGCTATTAAAAATAAACCTAAAACAGCAAAAACAACACCTAATCCGGTATACCAAAATGCATTTGAATGTCCTTTGAATGCTCCTTTAAATATTCCGAAAAGTACAAGAACAACACCCGCAAGGATAATTATCAGAACAAGAGGCATTTGAAACAGATTGTGAAGATATTTGAATTTCTCCATAAAAATTTCTTTTGTATCGGGATTAACGGCAAAACCTTGTTTTGTAAAAATCAAACCCAAAAATAATAAGAAGAAAACCAAAAACAGCACAGAACAGATTTTTAATGTTTTTTGTATTCTTGCTTTTAATTCGTCGTGTTCAATTGCAAACATAAAATACATATTTCCCAAAACTCTTGATAATGCAAAAACGGCAATTCCAAGACTTAAATTTGTAATATTTAAAGCTGCTTCAAGACCGTGAGTTCCTTTTGTCCATTGAGAAATAACTGTGCCATCGGCGATGTTTGATTTATCGACTATAAAATTAGAACCGGTAAAAAAAGTTCCTACGGCAGCACCTATTAATATTGTACTTAAAACACCGTTTAAAAGCAGAAATGTATCATAAGTTTTGGTTCCCAGAAAATTAGCTGCTTTTGTTCTGTATTCATAAGAAACAGCCTGAATTATAAAGCTAAAAAGAATAAGCATCCAAACCCAATATGCACCACCGAAACTTGTAGAGTAAAATAGTGGAAATGATGCAAAAAATGCTCCTCCAAATGTTACAAGAGTTGTAAAAGTTAAATCCCATCGTCTTCCGATAGCATTTATCAAAATTGAACGTTCTTTGTCATTTTTTGCAAGTTGCCAAACTAAAGTCTGACCACCTTGAACAAAAGTTAAAAACACAAAAATTGCAGCAAGCAGTGAAACTACTATCCACCAGTAATGCTGAAAAACCGTAATTGAAACATTTTCGAACATAATTAAGCCTCCTGATTATTTAAGTTTGGTCCTTTTTTAATTAATCTGAACATTATTCCAAGTTCTGCTATCAACAAAGTTGTAAAAATTACAAGGAATATAAAGAATGTGGTCTGAACTGTACCAACACTCAAATGAGAAGTTGAAACATGCACCGGAAGAACATCTTGAATTGCCCATGGCTGACGACCTATTTCTGCTACAATCCAACCAAGTTCAGATGCAAGATATGCTAAAAAGATGTTCAAAATAGATAATTTTAACAATAACTTATTATTGCCGAATTTATCTTTATATGAAAGATAAGCTATTAATAAGGTGATTAGAATAAAATACACTCCTAATGCAACCATCAAATGAAATGAATAAAAAGTTATCCCGATTGGCGGCACAAGCTCTGCTTTATCTTCAAAGTATCCGTATCCGAAATTATCGAAATTAGCATCAAGAACAGACTTATGTTCAGCTGCTAAAATTTCATTTCCATCAGCCATAGCCTGTTTGTAGTCTTTAAGAGCCTGAATTGCTATTTTACCGCTGGCAATTCTTTCATCAGCGGATAAAATATTATATTGTGAATTTCCATTCAGCAAATCGTTAATTCCGGGAACAAAACCGTCAACACTTCTTGTGGATAAAAAGGATAAAATTCCGGGAACTTTTATACCCACTGCATCGTCATTTTCTTTTTTAACACCAACAATTACAAGGGGAGCTTTTGTTTGTCCGTTGTATAAACCTTCCATTGCGGCTAATTTCATAGGTTGATATTTTGCTACACTATATGCAGAACCATCACCGGTAACTGCAACCATTACAGATGCGAGAAAACCGAAGATAGAAGCAATCAGAACACTACGTTTAGCAAACAGAGTATGTCTGTTTTTTAATAGAAACCATGCAGATATGCCTATTACAAAAAATGCAGCTAAAAGGTAAGATTGAGTAATTGTATGTAAAAATTTATGAACAGCAGTTTCTGAAAAAACAACATCAGCAAAACTAACCATTTCATTTCTTGCTGTATCCGGATTAAAAGCCATTCCTTCGGGTGATTGCATCCATGCATTGGCTACTAAAATCCAAACTGCCGATAAATTAGTTCCAAAGGCTGTCAGCCATGAAGAAATCATGTGAAACTTTTTACTAACCCTGTCCCATCCGAAAAACATGACAGCAACAAAAGTAGATTCCAAAAAGAAAGCAAATATGCCTTCAATTGCAAGCGGCGCACCAAATATATCGCCAACAAACCAAGAATAGTTTGACCAGTTTGTACCGAACTCAAATTCGAGAATAATACCGGTTGCGACACCAATTGCAAAGTTAACACCGAAAAGTTTCATCCAGAATTTGGTAGATTCTTTCCATTCTTCTTTGCCGGTTCTAAAATACATTGTGTGCATATATGCAACAATGAAACTTAATCCTAATGTTAGCGGAACAAAAATCCAATGATAAATTGCAGTGAGTGCAAATTGTAATCTTGACCAGTCCACTAACGATGTTAATAAATGATCACTCATACTTTTTTTTATTAGTTAGTTAATTGATTTATAACGTATTCACTTTTTTGTTTTTCGTTTTTGAATTTTGTATCAAGAAAATCCTTAAAGAAAAAAACTTTAAGAATAGCAAACATAATAAACAATTTTATAGCAATTATTAAAGCTAATCTTTTAGGGTATTTACCCATATTTTTAAAACTGTCTATATAAAAATTGAATATTTTTTTAATAAAAGTCATTTTAGAATTAAGTTTGTGAGGTTTAAAATTTCAGGTTAAAAATAATTATTTTTTTTCAAAAGAAAAAAAAATTTTAATATCTTTTTTACAAATTTTTTTTGAGCATATTAAATATATGTTAAATATTTTTTCTTAAATTATTGATTAAAAGATTTTTATGGAAAATAATTATATATTTCAAGTTAAATATTTTTTTTAATAAAATAAAATGTGTATTTTTGTAAATTGATAATTAACTTAAAAATTTTAAATTATGAAAAAAATTTTACTTTTAGTTTTA
>DYKL01000360.1 GCA_020722645.1 Acetofilamentum sp.
TTAAATTCAACAATTTTGCAAAGATATAAAAACTATACTAAATTAACAATACCAACAAATTATCCTAAAACCGAAAATAATTTTTGAAACGCCCAAACAGCCAACACCCAAAACAGAAATCACAAAATACTCCGTTAGCGGATATCTCAAAGATGCCGAAACATCAGAACCTTTAATTGGAGCATTGGTTTTAGCAAGAAACGATAATTATTCAACTGCTGTATCTACTAATTCTTATGGCTTTTATTCAATCAGCATTCCCAAAGGTCAATATATTGTTGAATGTAATTTTTTGGGTTATGAAAAACAGGTTTTTGATGTCAATTTGTCAAAAAACATTGATATTTCAGCTTTTTTGAAGATGAATATTCAGGAATTAAAAATTGTAATGGTAACAAATACCGACAATTTAGATTTAACCAAAAATAATCCGTTAAAAAACAATTTGCTGAGTTCTTTTGATTTATCAAAAAAACCTTTGCTCGGTGGCGACAATGATGTCATAAAAAGCTTGCAATCTATTGCAGGTACAAACCTATATGGTGAAGGTTCCGTAATTTTTAATGTTCGCGGTGGCGACAAAGGACAAAATGCAATTTTTATTGACGAAGCTCCAATTTACAATCCTTCGCACTTGCTAGGGTTTTTCTCTTCGGTTGCTCCTGATGCTATCAATTCAATCGGAATATACAAAAACGCTTTCCCTGTGCAATATACCGGACGCTTGTCGTCTTTAATTTCCATTCATACAAAAAACGGAAATATGAATAATTGGGGTTTTTCGGGCAATATTTCACCTTTACTCAGCACTTTGACTCTTGACGGACCTTTGCGAAAAGAAAAATCTTCGGTACTCTTTTCTGTAAGAAAATCGCATATAAATTATTTGTTCAAAAAAAGCGTTCCGAAATTAGCACTTGATTTTTATGACGTTCATTTTAAGTATAATTTCAAATTTGACCGTGAAAACAGGTTTTATATCGCATTCTACAACGGTTACGACAATATTCAATTTCAAAATTCGGCTTTAAGATGGAAAAACTCAACTTTCACACTTAGGTGGAACCACTTATTTTCAGACAAAATTTTTTCAAATACAACAATTTACGCAAGTTCGTATAAATATTTTCTCAATTATTCGTTGTCAGACAATATTTACTGGATTTCGGCAATTAAAAATCTGTCAGTAAAAAACGATATTACTTATTACAAAAGCGATAAAAGCACATTTTTATTCGGATTTGAAAGCTCTTTCAGAAATTTTAATCCGGGCAACCTCAATTACGGCGAGTACTTTTTATACATTGTTCAAGCCGGAAGCGTTTTTGATAATAGCATTTACTTGGGTCAAGAATACAGACCTACCCAAAATCTGATGATTAAATACGGTTTGCGTTGGTTAAACTGGAAAAATCTTGGTCCGACTACTGTTTACAGCTATGATGAAAACTACAATTTAACAGATACAAATTACGTTAAATTCAACTTTTTCAACAAATATAACCGCATAGAACACTCAGAGTCAGTAATTTGGTCAATTAATAAAAAAATATCACTTTTGGTTTCTTACAATCACAACGTCCAGTTTTTACATTATTTATCAAATTCAATCAGCCCTTTTACTACGCTTGATGTGTGGATGCCTTCAAATAACAACTTAAAACCGCAATCCGTAAATCAGTTTGTTGTGGGTTTATACTCTAAATTGACTGAATATGAATTTTCTGTAGAGTTTTATTTTAAAAAATCAAACCAGCAACTTGATTTTTCAAATCAACCGAACACTTTTTTAAATCCATTGATTGAAAGCGAATTACGTTTTGGTACTATAACTTCTTATGGCTCTGAATTTTCTTTCAAAAAGTCAAAAGGAGATTTCAAATTTGTCATAAACTATACATATTCAAGGGCTATAAGATACACTGAAAATATTAATTTCAACAATCCATATCCGGCTGTTTGGGACAAACCGCATAATTTATATTGCGATTTTTCTTACAGTTTCAGCGACAGGACTTCTATTTATGCGACTTTTGTTTATTTTTCGGGCAACAGATTCAGTTCACCAACAGGATACTATTATTTTCAGAACATTACAATTCCGATTTATGAACAAAAAAACAACGACAAACTTCCGGATTATCATCGATTAGACTTTGCATTTAAGTGGAGGTTGAACAAAAAAAACGAAAACAAATTCACTCATTTTCTGACTTTTTCGATTTACAATTTTTATGCACATAAAAATATAATAGCTGTTAATTTCAATAAAATAGAAACAAATGACGGAACAATAGTTGTTCCTGCAAATTTTGTCGCCGAACACGAAATTTTACCAACTTCATTGTCATTGCTGGGTTTTGTGCCTTCGGTTTCTTATCAGTTTAATTTCAGATAAAACTACAATTATGCAACGAAAAAAATTCCATAAAACAACTATATTCCTGATTGTCAGTCTTTTATTATTGGTAAACATTTCCTGTGAAAAAAAGATTAATCATAACTTAAATTTTTTGGGTAATGAATTTATTGTAATTGAGTCTATCATAACTAACGAAAACACATTCAAAGAAGTTAAAATAACACGCTCTCTTTCAGATGTTTCTGCTGAACAAAAACCCGTTTCTAATGCGATTGTTGTCATTTATGATAATCTTGAAAATATTTATACGTTTACCGAAAACGACACCTTAAAAGGTATGTATATATCTGATAATAAGTTTATTGCCACAGTTGACAGAACATATACTTTAGAAGTAAAAATAAATGATTCTTTATTTATTGCAAAATCTGAAATGATTCCGGTTACTGATTTTGAATTATTTAATTATACAGCAACAGCAGACAGTTTGTATCAGTTTTCATCTTCGCCTCCAAATTTTTTGCCGAATGAAAACTCAATGTATGAAGTTTTTATTGATTTTTCACATTTACCAAAATATGCAAACTTAAATTACAACGAAAATCACAAACTGATGTATTTTTATACGCTTTCGTCACTTGATGTGCCTGAATTTTTTGCACCTGATGCAGAAAAAATTAAATTTCCAAAAAATTCACTCATAAAAATCCGAAAATATTCTTTGACAACAGAACACGCTGATTTTATTCGTTCAATTTTGCTTGAAACTCAATGGCGAGGTGGAATTTTTGACCTTGAACAGGGTAATGTACAAACAAATTTTTCAGGTGGAGCATTAGGTTACTTCGGTGTCTGCTCAGTTATAGAAAAAAACTATGAAGTTGAATGAATTTTTTTTACCAAGTCTTATAAACTTTTTATTATTTTTGCAGATACAAATCTTCAAAGATGAAACCCCCATGAGAACCTTAAAGTTCTCACACCAATAGAATGAAAAT
>DYKL01000361.1 GCA_020722645.1 Acetofilamentum sp.
CTTTATGCCAAAAATGTCAAATTTTACCAACAATTTTTCATAAAAGAGCCACAAATTTTAAAAGCGGTTTAGTATAATAATTTTTCGAGAATCAATTATGCTTTGAAAAAAAAATTAAACTATAATATTATATTTGAGTCCGGTCAAAAAAGTATAAACATTTTAGCTTAACAAACGTAAATAGCTGATTATCAATATTATAATAATTTTTTTTAAAAAAATATCATAATTTTTTTGATAATCAATAAGTTAACTTTATGAACTTTCAACTTTATGAACTTTATAGACTAAACTCATATTTCTTTCGTTTTTTTTAAGGTTAATAATTTTTTTCTAATTTTGGCGGTAAAATAAATAAAATGAATTTAATAGTTTATACTGACCATAATATTTTATTGTTTTTTAATGAAAATAATGGCAAAATTGAATATTTATCTGAAAATGCTACATATCAGAATTTGTTTTTTTATTATGACAGTTTGACAAAAAAACTGAATAACAATATTGGGTACAAATTTTTTTATCTCGACAAAAAAAACGGTTTTTACGGGAATATCTTTGATAACATAGAAAAAAATTCTCAGGCTGAAATAGACGGTAATATTGTAGATTATACATACTTTTTGGATTCAGTTTTTTCAAAAATCGGAAATTCATATCAGGAAATAAAATTGATTTTTTCTTACAATTTATCCGATATAATCAAATCAACTACCGAAAATATTATAAAACAACGTTTCCCGAATGTTACTATTCAGAGTTCACTCGCTGAATTATGTGTAAAGAAATACCTGCTTGAAAACAGAAATAATGAAGATAACAGCAAAATTTTTGTGGTTGAGTCGTTTTTTGAAGATATTTTTATAACTGAAATTTTATATGCTCAAAACCAAACAGAAGTAGTTAAAACAACAGTTCTTCCAAAAATGGCTTTTAATCCCGAACAATATGTTTTGGCAAAAAAAATCGCTGATGATATTGTTAAATTATACAATCCTCAAATTTCTTCAAATATTGACGATACAATAGAATATATTTATTATAAACTCAATAATAATTTTGCTCAAATAATAAATCAACCAAAGGAATATGTTATTTTAAGTACACGTTTACCTCAAAACAATGATCGTTTTATCGTAAAAATTAATCCCGCTGAGCTGAAAATAAGTACATCAAACTACGTTCATTCAGTTGTTTCAAAAATTTCGCAGAATACCGGTGATAATGCCAAATTGCTTTTTGTCGGAAATTTATATAAAAACAAGTTGATAGCCGATAAAATTGCAAGCCTGCATAAACATTACGATTTTCTGGAGATTACAGATGTGTTAAATACTATAAATAAAGAATATGTTGCAGAAGATGAATTTTCAACAATGTTTCTTGCAACTGATAATGTTAAAGAACAGTCTGAATTTGAGGTTCTTGCAACATTAGATATTGTTAATCTTGAAGTTGGAGCAAATATAAAACTTACAACTTATGACGCTACTCCGGGCAAAGGTTATGCAACGCAGAATCTGGAATATGTCGGCGATAACAAATTTGTAGTGATAGACAGTACAAGGTCTTTAAAACCGGGCGATTTGGTTCAGTGCGAAGAAACTGTATGGCATCAGGGTATAAAAATAGTTTTTGATGTGTACAGAGCAAATAAAAAATACGGTAGATTTCAAACACGTGATATACAGACGATTGAAAAATGCAAAAAATAAATTGTGATTTATTTGGTTGATATTTTTTTTGTTATTACTTTTGCCACGCAAATTTTAGAGGAGAGATGGCTGAGTGGTCGATAGCGGCGGTCTTGAAAACCGTTGAGGGCGTGAGTTCTCCGGGGGTTCGAATCCCTCTCTCTCCGCAATAGCACAATAAAACGGTCTATGACCGTTTTTGTTTTTTGGAGAGATGCCGGAGCGGTCGAACGGGGCGGTCTCGAAAACCGTTGTATCATTTATGGTATCGGGGGTTCGAATCCCCCTCTCTCCGCGGATGTTCTCGGATTTCAAGAAATTCACGATGACTTTGTCAAAAAACTTACAATCAGCGTTTTTTTGTACAAACGCCATAGAATCAAGCTTGTGTGATATTGTATTGCCTATTTTCAGGTATTTTCAACATTTTCATTCAAATATTGCTCAAAAAAATCACATAAAAAGTCAAAAAAATGAAAAATCGAACAAAAAATACACAAAAAATTATTTCTAAAATTGCAAATTTGTTGTTATTAAAAACTGAAAACACATACTATGGAATTTACATTAGTGCTGCAAAGGATCCGTTCAACACAGAATAGACCAAAATAAAGCAATTTGCTTTATTTCGGTCTATTCTTGGGATGTTAGCAATATTTTCAATTTATCTGTTTTATAAATTCAATGACATTTGGATTTGAACGACCATAACTAACTAATTTAATATTTAAAGGTGTATTAGAAAATTTGTTTATTGATTTTTTTAATGAATTAAAAATCCATTCTATATTATTTCCAAAAGCACCGCCACCAACTAATGTTAAAAATACATCATTATTTTTTGTATTTTCATAATTTAGAAGTGCAGCCCAAAGTGTTGCTTCATATGACGCTTCTAAAACTAAACAAGCAAAATCTGCCCAATAGTTTGATTGAATATTTGAGTATGAAACAGGCAATGCTGAACAATATGCTTGTGAAACAAATTGTTTGTTTCCACTTATTGTAACCTCTGTATCCCACTGAATTCCAATACGTAATTTCCCTTTTAATTTTTCATAATCTTCTTCCGATATATTTTTTATTTGCTCCGATATATTTTTTAGTGCCTCAATACTATTTGCAAGTACATAACCATTTTTCATTTTCCAAAGATTATATTTTTCATTTTTTAGTCCAATTCCAATATCTTTCAAACAATCTATTTGGTTATTTTCAGTTTGTCCAATTTGATTGCCAACCTTTACAAAATAATTTCTATAAATGGTTCCTGCTCCACAAGCAATTGCACAAGCAGGTCCTTGTGTTCTGTCGTTTTCATAAATATCTACACCTCTTTCAGGCGTAACACTTGGTCCAACCATTTCTAAAAGATTAAATTGAGATGCTGCTTGGAAAAATGCTCCTTTGTTTGAATAATCTTTATGAATATCTTGTATATTACCAATGTATTCTGAAATCTTTATTTTTGAATTATATTTAGTTTTTGAAGTTATATTTCTTAATTCCTCCAATTTTGGTGTTTCAAGTTTACCAAATGTATATTCTGCTCTATTAACTTTTGAAATCAATTTGTTTTCATGAATTTCTAAATTGTTTCTTACTTGTTCCGGATTTTCTTCGCTAAATCCTGTTAAATTTTTAAACCACATATAAATTGTTT
>DYKL01000362.1 GCA_020722645.1 Acetofilamentum sp.
ACTTGATTTTTCAAGTATTTTGATAATTGTTAAATTTGTTAAGGAATTGCTGAAATACTTTCCAAAAATTTTTGCAGACATTCATTTTTATTTATTTTCCAATAGGTGTATGCAATAGGGTAGGTTTTTAATCCGGCTCTTGTTAAAATTTCATATCTTTCTATCGTAAAAGCTTGCTGATAAATATCCGGATAACCTATCAAATCAATACCGTAAGATTTATTGTCTTTTATTGTTATCAAGTCAATTTCCATTCCTGCAACGTTGTATCCTATAAAGGTTTCATAACCTTTAAGTTCTAATTCAGCTTTAACTTCAGTTGCAAAAAAATCTTTTGTTGTTGAATTAAGTTTATTTGTGTTTACATCAACAAAATCAAAACTTTCAAGATATTGTCTTAATAAAAAATCTGTTTTGATTTGTTTTGTGTCTAATGAGTGTAAAAGATACTGTAATTTTCTGGCTCGAGTTATTGAAACATTAAAAACTTCTTTTTTGTTTAAATATCTGAATGCCATATTATTAGATTTGTTATCTAAGGCAAAAGATAAAATCATTATATCTCTTTCGTCTCCTTGAAATCCATAAGGAGTGTTTATACTAATCTGATGCTTTTTTATAACTTCTAATGAAAAAATATCACTGATTTTTTTTGTAATAAATTCAACCTGATCACGAAAAGGTGATAAAATGCCTATTGAACTGCATGTTGATGCGTCTAAATGCTTTTCTGCATCAATTACGGTATGAACAATTTGTATAGTTTTTTCAGTTTCTGCTTCATTATAGCCTGCATTATTTCTGACTCCTTCACAATTAATCATAATTATACCCTTATTATGAGAAATGTTAGGTCTTGAAGTCATAATTTTTAATTTATTTTCATATATGTTTTTGTTGCTGAAACTGATAATTGCAGGAAAGCTTCTGAAATGTTCGTCAAGAAAAATAAACTGTTCGTTTGATTTTGCAGCATCTGTAACAATATCAAGAATGCTGTTATTTTTGTAATCAAGAATAAATGATTCATAATCAGTAGCTTCTGATTTTCGAGCGATTATATTCTGCTGAGATGCCGATAAAAATGAAAAATGTCTTAATTGATTTGGATCACCTGTAATTATTGCTTTTTTCCCTCGTTGTAGAATCGGAAGGGTGCTTGCAATATCGCATTGAGTTGCTTCGTCAATTATTACGTAATCAAATAATTCAGGTACAAACGGCAAAAATTTGTAAATATCACTCATTTTTACTAACCAGACCGGAAAAACTTTCAAAATAACAGAAAAATTAATTGACTTGAAAATATCCTCTTGTGTTCTACCAATCCTTGAACGAATAGCTTTTAACAATTTTGAAAGTTCATTGCGGTTATTTTTAAGAATTGACTGAATATTTTCGGAATAGATTGTTTCTAAGTAATTTAATATCAATTTATTATGTTCATTCAACGTATTTTGCAGATCAATTATAATATCCAAATGATTATCTAAATGAGAGTTACGCCATTTTATATATTTTTTTCTAAGGTTGTCGAAAATATTTTGAGTATTTTCGGAATAAATTTTCCCCCATTTAAGTTCATCATTTATTCTATCATTGAATTTATGTTTTAAATTTTCAATTTCTTTTTCAATTTTTGTTATTTTTTTTAACAACTCTTTTGAAGTAACAGCTTTTTCTTCCTTATCGTAATATGATAATATTGATGACAAATAACTAATAAGTTCTGATTTATAATTGCTTTTTCCGGCTCTTACGATAATGTTTTTTAAAAGTAGTTGATTTTCAATTTTTTCTGCAATAACATCAACTGCTTTGTCGGTTTTTGAGACAATTAAAACAGATTGACCAAGACTGATTTTTTCGATAGCTAAAGCTGAGATAGTATAAGTTTTACCGGTTCCGGGTGGTCCAATAATTACTGAAAACGGAAATTTTGATGAATTTTCGATTATTCTCTGCTGCGATTTGCTCAACACCGTAGGTACTTTGCCTGCAATTGTTTCTGTTTTTGCTGTATATTGTTCATTACCAAAAATTGTTTTCAAAGGAAGCGAAAAAAATTCTGTCTGGCTTAAAAAAGACAATTCGTTGATTATGCCGCGTGTATTAACCGATTTTTCGATAATACATAAGCAAGCAGCAGGCACAATCATATATTTCCCGTCTTCTTTGACAGACTCACGATTGTACAGTTTTTTAATTTCTTGTTCACTTAACAAACTCGGAAAATCCAACAGAACAGAAGTATCAGTATTTACGGTGAATTTATCAATCAGACTCATTATTTTTCCTAAAGTCAGATTGTCTATTTTATAATCATTGATTGATTTGAAAATTTCTTCGTTAAATAGATTTTCTTCACCGGAAATTAAATTTAATTCATTGAAAATTTGATAGTTAATTCTAAAATTTTCTTTGTCAATTATTAAATTGTATTCATTTTCGCCTTCGTTTTCTTCTTCGATAATCGATGCAGGATATATGAACAATGGTGAACAGACACGTTTTGATTTGCTCGAGCTGTTTTCATCAATTCCGATTATAAACGTAGAACAATAAATAAGTTCTTTTTCTTTTTCTAAAAGTGCTATTTTTTTGATAGTTTCAGAAGCATATTTATTTTCGAGCGGATAAAAAGGCATTTCGCCTGAAATTAGCTCTTCTTTTTTATCAATAAAGTGCAGATTTTCAATAGATGTAGAGTAAATATTTTTTATTGATAATCCTCTGTTATCTGCCTGATAACATAAATTATAATATTTTATTAGGTTTTGTAAACTCAAGATAAATAAAATTTTATGTACTATTTTCTGAATTTTAATAAGACTGATATTCTTGTCAAAAATAGAGAGTTTTTAATTATCACAAAATAATTTTTTAATTTTGAGATAAGTAAATTTTAAACAATTTTTTTCGATATAAAAATCACCGTCTTATAAAAATTTATCATAAATAAACATCAATCGGGCTTAAATATTATTTCAGTACAAATTTTGCAAAAACAGGCTGATGATCAGTGTTTTTAAAGTCTAAATCTTTTGTTTGAACCGAAATTGCTTCTATATTCGGAGAAATCATATAAAAGTCAATAAGTGTAGTTGGTGTTGTTTTTTTGTCGTAAACCACATTAGAGCGCCTGTTGGTTGGTATTTTGTTGCATAAACAAAAGTCCAGTTATTGTCAAAGGCATCTTCGGGCAAAAATGAATTTGTAGTAGTATCATCAATAAAATTCCCCAATTATCCGGGCTTAAAATCGGCAGGACTTTGGTTCCAGTCGCCTCCAACAATTAAATAATTTGCATATTAAGACGTTTCAAGTTTGCCAATTATTTGTTTGTACGTCA
>DYKL01000363.1 GCA_020722645.1 Acetofilamentum sp.
TACAATTTGATAACTCGACAAAGGCGTCAGCCAACAATTTAACAATGAAACAATGGAATAATACAATTTGATAACTCGACAAAGGCGTCAGCCAACAATTTAACAATGAAACAATGGAATAATACAATTTGATAACTCGACAAAGGCGTCAGCCAACAATTTAACAATGAAACAATGAAATAATACAATTTGATAACTCGACAAAGGCGTCAGCCAACAATTTAACAATGAAACAATGAAATAATACAATTTGATAACTCGACAAAGGCGTCAGCCAACAATTTAACAATGAAACAATGAAATAATACCAATTGATAACTCGACAAACTAAACAGATTATGTGAATAAATTATTACAAGATTTATATCTGCGAGAATATTATTAAAATCTGCAAGTAATTTTAAAATTGAATAATCTGCCTGTCAAACGGTTAGGAACTGCTATTTTATCATAACTTATCGGTATCGGATTTGTAGTGTTGGGGACAAGTTCCATCCAATTAAAAGAGGCTATATTTCTGATTCCCATTAAATTAAAAATTTCAATTTGACCCCAAACAGATTCAAATATATTTAAAAAACCGAATTTTTCAAAATTCCTTTGAGGACTTATAATTAAAAAGGAGAAGCCTATATCAGCTCTTAAATATGGAAATGCTGACCTTAGCTGACTTCTGAATCTGTATTGTTGAGGCGGATTAAAAGGAGCAGGTGAATTAAAAAAGAAAGCCAGATTAACTTTCATATTGTCGTTTCCGGGAATGTAATCCTGAAAAAACATACCTACACTGATTAACTGGTCAGAAGGTCTGGGTATATAACCCGGATAAACAACGACAGTGTCAACAACAGCATAAGGATTATTTGTTGTGTTACCGGCTGTATCTACGTATTTATTATAAAAGTCTCCTTCAATATCTTCCATCGTTTTCAAAAATGAAACACTTATCCATGAATCAGTACCCGGCACAAACTCTCCGTAAAGCTTAAAATCAGCACCGGCAGCAAATCCTTTGGCATTAAGGTCTGCATAATATCTGATTCTTAAATTATCCAATTCATAAGGAATCAGATTGTCCATCTTTTTGAAATACAATTCTGTTGAAAATTTGAATGGGCGTTTCCAGATTTTTAAAGTATAATATGCTCCCAATATAACTTGAATCGAACGTTGCGATTTTTGATTTTCAATTATTGTCCCGTCAAAAAGCCTTAATTCCCTGTAAAAAGGCGACTGATAATAGACACCGCCTGACAATCTGAAAAACCATTTTTTGTCCCAATGCGGAGTTATTAATGATGAAAATCTCGGACTTATTAAAAATTCATTGTTGTAATCATTGTTCGATGCCCTTATACCATAAGTTAGTTTGATTTTAGTCAAACCAAGATTAAAACTATAACTATCTTGCAAAAATCCACTAAATCTGTTTGTCAGAAGATTGTTTTGCGATTTGGTTGATGTATATAACCTAACAAATTGAACCTCATCGATTCTGTCTATAGTTGTAGAATAACCGGCACTGTCAACATATTTCCATTCACTAAGAACATCAGAAATTTGTTCGCGCTGATATTTGACTCCAAACTGAAAATAATGGCTTTTTACAGACCAGTATGCTTTTACGGAAAAATCGTTTATAAAAGCATTCAGATAATTTCTGGCGTGCATAAGATATTGACCTACTCCAAGATTTAATATGCTGTCTCCTGCTGTTTCGGTCGAGTCTAATTGCGTATTTAACTGGTTCAATGAATAATATGCGTCAATATCATACTTTTCAGCTTCAATAGTATAATAACTTGATGTTATAAATCTCAGTTTTAAATTATCATTTACTTTATAATCAGTTGAAAATGAGCCGAAAAACGTGCTATAAGAATCTTTTTCCTGTCCCTCATAATATGCCGATATTTGCAGAGGTTGTCCGAAAGTCCCAAAAGTCTCATCACTATATGTAGGGATAAAATTATAAACATTGTCAGCAATATTTGTCATAAAACTGAAGCTTAATTTTTCGGTTAGATTATAAGTCGAATATAACTGAAAATCAGTAAAAACAGGTTTGTAATTACCTTCAATTTCCAGAGTTTTCAGTAAATATTCAGAACGTTTATGCCTGAGACCTGCAATGTAGGTAAATTTTTTGTTTTTTGAAATATTTTCTATATGAGCAGTTGCACCCAGTAAACTTAAAGATACAGAAGCATCAAACCCAGTTGGTGTTCTATATACAATATCAAGGACAGAAGACATCTTATCGTCATATTTTGCATCAAAACCACCAGCCGAAAATTTAATGTTACTAACCAAATCAGAGTTTATGAAACTCATTCCTTCCTGTTGCCCGGAACGCACCAAAAAAGGTCTGTAAATCTGAACATCATTAACATATATCAAATTTTCGTCAAAATTACCACCCCTGACATTATATTGAGAGCTCATTTCGTTATTAGAAGCAACTCCCATTCCGGTTTTAATCATTGTTTCCACTGCATTACCCGATATATCAGGTAAAATTGTCAGATTTTTTGTGCTAACTCTTTCCATTCCGGTTTCATCTACAAAATTGGCAATTGCATATATAGGATTCAGCTCAAAATCTGATTGCCCCATAATAATGTTCATTTCTTTGCTTGTTTCCGAACCTGCCCATAATAAAGTATCATTTTCAAAAGAAATATAAGAATATACTATCGTAAATGATTCATTTGAAGGAATTTTCAACTCGTAATAACCCTGATAATCCGAAGCACAAAAATAATTTGTTTCCAACGCCCTGATTGTAACTCCGGGTAGTTTTTGTCCTTTCGAATCTGTAATTGTACCATAAATTTTTATTTTCTGAGAATATACATTCGTCGAAATAAAAAAAATGATTATATATATTAGTGTATGTTTCATAAATTCAAAAATAAATTTTCAAAAAGCAAATAAATGAATTTTGAAGATATTTTTTACACCTAAATATGAATTTTTAGATTAAATTTTGTTAAATGCCTACTTTACAGTTATTTGCAAAAATATTTTTTAAAAAAAACAATTTACTTATTAACCTGAATTATTCATAAAAATTATTAAAATTTTTATGAATGCGGGTCGATTAGCGGGTTGCAATTCCCCGATAAATCTGGGCAAGCTAGGAAACCCCGATTTAGAATAACTCAAATTTGGGTGTTTGTAAAACCCCAAATTTACTAGTTATTCTTAATCGTCAGCATTATTTATGAATAATGCGGGTTAAGAATTTGTGATTTTTAAAAATATCTGATAAAAAAAAACGGCATTGTTAATTTAGTATAGATAAAACACCATTCCATTTTAACATTAAAAGTT
>DYKL01000364.1 GCA_020722645.1 Acetofilamentum sp.
TGCACTATGCACTATTAACTATGCACTATGCACTATTAACTATGCACTATGCACTTACAACAGAATAAAATAAAAACGAAAGTAAATAATTTTATGAAATTAAAAAAACATTTTTAGCTTTTGTGTAAAGTTTGTTTGAAAATAATCATTTAGAGCATCGTTTTAAAGATACTTAATTAAATTCAACATTTTTTAAAATTAATTTTTTATTTTTGCCACTCATTTTTTTAATACAATACAAATGACATCGAAAGAAATAAGAAAGGCTTTTTTAGATTATTTTAAATCAAAACAACATAAAATTGTACCATCTGCACCAATGGTCATAAAAGATGACCCTACATTGATGTTTACAAATGCGGGAATGAATCAGTTTAAGGATATTTTTCTGGATTTACGTAAACCCGAAGCAAAAAGAATTGCTGATTCTCAAAAGTGTCTTCGTGTATCAGGCAAACATAACGACTTGGAAGAAGTTGGCAAGGATACTTATCATCATACAATGTTCGAGATGCTTGGCAATTGGTCTTTTGGTGATTACTTTAAAGAGGAAGCAATTGACTATGCTTGGGAATTTCTGACAAAAATTATGAAAATAAATCCGGAAAGATTGTATGCTACTGTTTTTGAAGGGGATAAACTCGAAAAATTAGACCGGGACGAAGAAGCTTACAAATTCTGGTTAAAATATCTACCTGCCGAAAGAATTCTAAACGGCTCTAAAAAAGACAATTTCTGGGAAATGGGAGAAACAGGTCCTTGTGGTCCTTGTTCGGAAGTACATATTGATTTGAGAAGCGAAGATGAAATAGAAAAAGTTTCAGGCGATAAACTCGTAAATAAAGACAATCCGCTTGTTATTGAAATCTGGAATCTTGTTTTTATCCAATTTAACAGAAAACAAAACGGACAACTTGAACAGCTTCCAAATAAACACGTTGATACGGGAATGGGTTTTGAACGCCTTTGTATGACTGTACAAGGGAAAACGTCTAATTACGATACCGATATTTTTCAGCCGATTATTAAAGAAATTCAACGTTTAAGTGGATTTGAATACGGTAAGAATACACAAATCGACATTGCTATGCGTGTGCTTTCAGACCATATCCGTACAATTTCTTTTTCTGTTGCCGATGGACAAATGCCTTCCAACGAAAAAGCCGGTTACGTTATCCGTCGAATTTTAAGACGTGCCGTCAGATATGCTTATACTTTTTTGAACCAAAAAGACCCGTTTTTATTCAAATTAATCCCTGTTTTGATTGATGTTATGGGTGAACAGTACCCCGAAATTACAAAACAGAAAGATTTAATTATGAAAGTTACCGAAGAAGAAGAGTTTTCTTTTTTGAAGACATTGGAAACCGGCATTAGACTTTTGGACAGCGCAATTAATGTTATGGAAGCAGCTAATGAAAAGGTTCTTGATGGAAAACTTGCTTTTACAATGTACGATGCTTTTGGTTTTCCACCTGATTTGACGGAACTTATCCTTAGTGAAAAGGGTTATACATATAACAGAAAAGTATTTGAACAGGAAATGAAAATTCAAAAAGAACGTTCCAAAAAAGCAGTAAAACAGGAAACAGACGAATGGATAGTTATTGCCTCTGATGATATTGAAGAGTTTGTTGGATACGACAGAAGTGAAGCAAAGGTTAAAATTACCAAATACAGAAAAGCCAAAATAAAGGGCGAAGAAATTTATCATCTTGTATTTTCAATAACTCCGTTTTATGCCGAAAGTGGTGGTCAAATAGGCGATACAGGATATATTGAGTCTGAAAATGAAAAAATTGAGATTATTGATACTCACAAAGAGCATAATTTAATTATTCATTTTGCAAAAACTCTTCCTGATGACTTAAATGCTGATTTTAATGCAGTTGTAGATTTGGAAAAAAGAAGATCTACAGCAAAAAATCATTCTGCTACTCACTTATTACATTATGCTTTGAGAAAGGTTTTGGGAAATCACGTTGAGCAAAAAGGTTCATTGGTAGAAAGTACAAGATTGCGTTTTGATTTTGCTCATTTTCAAAAGCTTAGTGAACAGGAAATCAGGGAAGTCGAAAAAATTGTAAATGAATTGATTCAAAAAAACACCAATCTTAACGAATTTAGAAATGTACCGATTGAAGAGGCAAAAGAAATGGGAGCTATGGCATTGTTTGGAGAAAAATACGGAGATACTGTCAGAGTTGTCAAGTTCGGCGATTCTATTGAATTTTGCGGTGGTATTCACGTCAAATCAACCGGTGAAATAGGTGCATTCAAAATTGTTTCCGAAGGTGCTATTTCTGCGGGTATCAGAAGAATTGAAGCTATCACAGCCAAAGAAGTTTCAAATTATATTTATAATCTCGAATCTATTTTGTCTGAGATAAAAGAAGTTGTCAAAACACCGGATAAAATAGCCGAAAAAGTAGAAAAAATTATTGAAGAAAATAAATTGCTGAGAAAACAAAACGAAGAATTTCTGAAAGAAAAAATAGGTTTTGTAAAACAGGATTTGAAGAATAAAATAATTCAGAGAAATGGAAAAAATATAATTGCTGAACAAATTGATGTTCCAAATGCCGATTTCTTAAAGCAGATTAGTTATGATTTGCGTGGCGAAGTCGATAATTTGGTGTTGATTCTTGGTGCAAAAATGGGCGAAAAAGCTTTAATTTCAGTTATGTTGGACAATAAATTGGTGGAAAACGGAATGAATGCAAATCAGATAATCAAAGAGGCATCAAAAGAAATTCAAGGCGGCGGAGGCGGACAAGCTTTTTATGCTACTGCAGGAGGCAAAAATCCTGACGGAATATCCAATGCAATAAGTAAATGTGTCGAAATGATATAAAAAAAAGGTTGGTTTTTACCAACCTTTTTTTTGTTACTGTTTGAGCATTTCAATTTTCATTTTTTTCTTGCTAACTGCAAGTGTTCTTGGTTGGTAACCATCTTTTTTTACTTCAATTTTGTCAGAACCTGCCGGTAAATTGATTTCAAATTTACCTTTTGCGTCGCTTGATGCAGTAACAGTTACTTTACCTTGTGCATCAGTTCCTGATATTACTACTCCTGAAAGTGCTTTGCCGCCTTTTTCTTTTACTTTCCCTTTCAATGTAGTTTGAGCTACCATAATTTGAAAAGATAAAAACAAAACTGCAAAAATCATCAAAAATTTTTTCATTTGATTTTGGTTTTAAGTTAAACAATAGTTTTATTTACAATTAATTAGAAAATTTTACTTTTCTATTTTTTGAAATTATCAAAGTTGTAAAAATAGTAATTTTTTTAATTTTAAAAAATGATACGTCAATTTTTTTTTTTTAA
>DYKL01000365.1 GCA_020722645.1 Acetofilamentum sp.
GAACTTGGAGTTATTGTGGCTTTTAATACATAGTTTTAATCGAAATCAACTTTTTAAAACTATTTTAAATTACAATTATAAGACGTAATGTGTTTAAATATAACGTTTTATGTTTCGGACAATAATGATTTGTAATCCGAAAATTCTATGAATCAACTATTGTTGTATTCTGATTTCAAAGTCGAATAAGCAGTATTATGCCGAAACGCATTCATTGCAATTTTATCATAAAATTACACTTATGAATGCAAATCGGTATAAACCCTAAATAAAGTTAAATGTAAAATCCGAAATAACTAATTTACAGTGTTTAAAGTCCGCCGTAAAAAGACAAGACAAAAAATTTAGAACATTATTAAGATATTTGTTCTATTTTTGCCGAAAAATTTAAAAAAAAATATTATGAATGACAATAATTACTGCGTGATAATGGCAGGTGGAGTAGGAAGCAGGTTTTGGCCCTTAAGCAAATCGGCAAAACCAAAACAATTTATTGATATTCTGGGCGTTGGAAGAACTTTGCTGCAACAAACATTCGACAGATTCAAAAATATTTGTCCAAATGAAAATATTTTTATTGTTACAAGCGATAAATACACCGAAATAGTTAAACAACAATTACCCGAAATTAATTTTGAGAATATTTTAAGCGAACCTGCAAGACGTAACACCGCTCCTTGCATTGCTTATGCCGTTTATAAAATAAAACATAAAAATCCATTAGCTAATATTGTTGTTAGTCCGAGCGACCACCTTGTTACTTATGTCGAAGAATTTCAAAGAGTTATTTCTAAATCACTTGATTTTACCGAAAAAAATAACGCTTTGCTCACAATTGGTATAAAACCTACAAGACCTGAAACAGGTTACGGTTATATTCAAATGAACGAAGGTACTGAAAATAATAATGACGACATTTTCAGAGTTAAAACTTTTACCGAAAAACCTGACCTTGAAATGGCTGAATTTTTTCTGAGCAGTGGCGAATTTTTATGGAATTCCGGTATTTTTATCTGGTCTTTAAAATCAATTGGCGAAGCTATGCAAAGACATTTGCCTGATGTTATGTCTTTATTTAATAATGAATCAGTTTATTACACCGATAAAGAAAAATCATTTATTGAAGACGTTTACAAAAAAGTGAAAAATATTTCTATTGACTATGGTGTAATGGAAAAAGCTGAGAACGTTTATGTACTTCCGGCTGATTTTGGCTGGTCTGATTTGGGTACTTGGGGTTCATTATACGAAAATTCAGAAAAAAATGAAGATAATAATGTTGTAGTAGGCGATAATGTGATGCTTTACAGCACAAGAAATTCAATTATCCACATGCCCAAAGATAAACTTGTTGTTATTCACGGTTTGGAAAATGCTATTGTGGCTGAATCAGACGGATTTCTTTTAATTTCCACTTTGAACAAAGAAGACCTTATTCGTCAGTTTGTTACAGATATTCAGGTAGAAAAAGGCGAAGGATTTGTTTAATTTCTTAATAATTAAAATACTATGTTCAAAACAAACGAATACTTTGAAGGAAAGGTAAAATCAATTGCTTTTCAGTCTGAAAAAGGTCCGGCTACGGTCGGTGTTATGGCAGAAGGTGAATATGAATTCGGAACTTCTACTGTTGAGTATATGACTGTTGTTTCAGGTGAACTTACAGTTCTTTTGCCTGATAAAACCGAATGGAAAATATACAAAAAAGGCGAAACTTTTATTGTTCAAAAAGACAAAAGATTCAAGGTAAAAGCTAAACCAAATGCAAGTTACCTTTGTGTTTATGAATAAAAAAAAAGCTGTCAGAAATAGTTTCTGACAGCTTTTTTTATGAATTATTTATTCTTCTTTGTGCTTATTTTTTTCTTCTTTTTCAATTTTTTCAAGGAATAGCTCAATTGTTGCAGACACCAAGCCGTGGTCTGTTTTCCATGGTTTTTGTTTTTCATCGGTAAAAGTAGCGTCTATAAGATGGTCGTTGTACAAAGAAATGTATCCAACTTTCCCGATATGATTAGGGTATTCTGTTACTAATTCCTGACTTACCATTATCTGGTCGAGATTTTCGTAATGACCATTATGTATGTATGTGTAATAAACATCATTATAGCTCCTTCTGGCTTGTATGTCTTTAGCGTGATAAAGCAGAACGTCCCAGAGTTTTCTTTTCACGTCAGTAGGCCATTTTCTGTGTGGCGGAACACCCGAAATAATTTGTGTAGAAACAGAAAGCCCTGTATCGTTCACATCACCGAACAATATAACCGGTTTATGCTTATGATAAAGAGTTTCCATTAACAAGCTTCGTAATGCAGTTGCTTCTGCGGCTCTGACGTATAAAGCTCTTGCAGTTCCTTTTGCAGTATGCACGGGATTATCTTTGTCTTCCGACTCTAACATAAGCGGACGTTTGGATTTTAGATGAACAACGTAACAAGAAAAAGTTACATTTGGAAAAACATCTACATCTGCCCTTAAAACAGGTCTTGAAAATTTGTGAAAAGGCATTTTATAAACTGTACCATCTTCTTCGTTTTCTATTTCAATAATTGAGTCTTGTGGGTAGTCTTCGTATATGAAGTGTTTGCTTATTGGAAATCTGGATAATAAGCCTACTCTGGGCAGAGTACCACAGGGATTGGCAACAATTAATTCTGCGTTTTTGTATATTCCGCTTCTGTCAATCGCTTCTTGTATTGCTTCTTTGTGGAATATTTCCTGAAATGCAACAATATCGGCATTTATTTCATTCAACTTATAGGCAATCCAGTCTAATTTTTTTCCGTAATCTTTTGTTGAATATTTACGATTATCATAATACGAAGTTTCCGGTAAAACCATATTAAACAAGTTGAATGTTGATACTTTTATGATTTTTTTTCTCATAATTTTGATTTTTAGGATTGGTTTGCAATTTAAAAATAAAAACAGTAAAAAAAAATTATTTACTGAAGTTTAGCACTTGAATTAAATAGTTGAATTTAAGGTAGAATTAACTCCAACCCCAGTCATATTGGAAATATCTTGCTTGAATTGAAAGTAATATGTAAATTTTTTAACGCTCTATTCCGCAATATTAAGATGCTGATATAAATATAGTCCGTAGGACTAAAATAATGATAACCACGAGTTTCAACTCGTGGTAGAAACAAAAAAAAACTCGTTACAAGCACAAATGTATATTATTAATAATGTAGAATGTAACGAAATTTTAAACGTTAATAAAAATAAAATCAAAAAATTAGTATCAAAATTAATGAATATTTCATTTTTTTACACAGATAATTATTTCATCTTAATATTAAGGAAAAGACCATTTT
>DYKL01000366.1 GCA_020722645.1 Acetofilamentum sp.
TTAGACAATTTGATAACATAAATTTTGGCAGAGAATTTCCTTTTAAATACGACTGAAAACATAACATTAGCATAGTAGTAATACATAAATTTACCAAAAAATTTAATATTTCAGCAAACTGGATTTATGGAAGCGGATATCCATATACTTTGCCATCTGCTAGATATTCAATAGAACCCTCATTATTACAAAATTTAAGTTTGCCAAGCAGTCAGGCTATAATTTATGCCGATATGAATACATTCAGAATGCGTGATTACCATAGATTAGATTTAGCAATTAACTTTGTAAAAGGAAAAAAACGAGGTATCAGAACTTGGTCATTCAACATTTATAATTTATATAACAGACAAAATCCTTATTTTTATTTTTCAAAAAATGTAAATGGTGTTTGGCAAATTTATCAGCAAAGTTTATTTCCTATAATTCCATCTTTTAGCTATAGTTTTAACCTGAATTATTCATAAAAATTATAAAAATTTTTATGAACGCGGGTTGATTAGTGGGTTGCAATTCAGTAAACCCCGATTTAGAATAACTCAAATTTGGGTGTTTGCAAAACCCCAAATTTGTTAGTTATTCTTAATCGTCAGCATTATTTATGAATAATGCGGGTTAAATTTATTTGAATTTCTTAGCACACATAATCACCTGACTTTAAATTGATTGCAAAAATTATCAAAATTAAATTTGAACATTACATTTGTATTTCTTTATTTTGCAATTTAAAAAAAATTGTAAAAATTATGTCAAAAAACTTAGTAATTGTTGAATCACCTGCAAAAGCAAAGACCATAAAAAAGTATTTAGGCGACGACTTTGAAGTTAAATCAAGTTACGGACATATCCGAGACTTATCAAAAAAAAATTTAGGTGTAAACATTGAAAAAAATTACCTTCCCGATTACATAATTGATGAAGAAAAGAAAAAAATCATAAAAGAATTAAAAGATGCTGTAAAAAAAGCAGAAATTACTTGGTTAGCATCAGACGAGGACCGTGAAGGAGAAGCGATTGCTTGGCATTTGGCAGAAGTTTTGGGACTTAAAGAAAAAAATGCAAAAAGAATTGTTTTTAACGAAATAACTAAAACTGCAATTCAAAAAGCAGTTGAAAATCCAAGATGGATTGACTACAACTTAGTAAATGCCCAACAAGCAAGAAGAGTTTTAGACCGTTTGGTTGGATTTGAACTTTCTGAATTACTTTGGAAAAAAGTAAAAGGAGCAACATCAGCGGGTCGTGTCCAATCTGTTGCTGTGAAACTGATAGTGGATAGAGAAAATGAAATTAAAACCTTCAAATCTACTTCATCATATAAAATAACAGCAGAATTTGAATTTTTGACAGATAAAAAACAAAAAGCACAATTAAAAGCAGAAGCTAACATTAAAATTGATAATAAAAAAGACGCTATAAAAATTCTTGAAGAATTCAAAGAATCAAAATTTACAGTATCAGACATCAAAGTAAAAGCGACTAAACGCTCACCTGCCGCACCATTTACAACATCTACACTTCAACAGGAAGCAAGTAGAAAGTTCGGTTTTTCGGTTTCAAGAACAATGACCTTAGCTCAAAAACTATACGAAAACGGTAAAATTACCTATATGCGTACCGATTCTACTAATTTATCAAATGATGCTATTGGCAAATGTAAAAATTATATTGAAACAAATTTCGGAGAAAAATACCTGAACATCAGACAATACAAAACAAAAGTTAAAGGAGCACAGGAAGCACACGAAGCAATACGTCCTACTGAAATGAAAATTAAAGTAAGTACCGATGCAAACGAACAAAAACTTTACGAATTGATTTTTAACAGAACACTTGCTTCTCAAATGTCAGATGCATCTTTCGATAAAACAACAATAACAATTGATGCAAGCAAATCAGAAACAGAGCTGATTGCAACAGCAGAGGTATTAAAATTTGATGGTTTTTTAAGAATATATAATTACACTGATATTGAAAACGAAGACGAAGAAAATCAAGTAATACCGGCTGTTAAAAAAGGACAAAATCTTGATTTACAAAGAGCAACAGCCTTAGAAAAATACACAAACCCGTCGGCAAGATACAGTGAAGCTTCTTTAGTCAGAAAATTGGAAGAACTCGGAATTGGTCGTCCTTCTACTTATGCTCCTATTATTTCTACAATTCTTAAAAGAGCTTATGTCATAAAATCAAACATTGATGGAACTCCCGTAAAAATAAACGAAATAACACTCAAAGCTGGTAAAATTACAGAAAAAGAAAAACAAGACACAAAAGGAAAAGAAAAAAACAAATTCATTCCGACTGATGTAGGGTCAATTGTTACCGGATTTTTGGCAGAACATTTCACAAATATTGTGGACTATGATTTTACAGCTACCGTTGAAAAAGACTTTGATGAAATAGCAGAAGGACAAGCAGAATGGACAAAAATAATTGATAAATTTTACAAAAATTTCCATACAAACATTCAGGATACTATGGAACAGGCTGTAAAAGTAACAGGCGAAAGACTTCTGGGGATTGACAAAGAATCAGGTAAAAATGTTTATGCTAAATTGGCAAAATACGGACCTGTTGTTCAAATTGGCGAAACTACCGACAAAGAAAAACCGAAATTTGCAAGTCTGAAAAAAGAACAGTCAATCGAAACTTTAACATTAGAAGACGCTTTAAAATTATTTAATGAAGATAGAAACGGAAGACCTCTCGGAATTGAACCGAAATCAAAAAGACCTGTATTTGCAAGAATAGCCAAATACGGTCCAATTATTCAAATAGGCACTTACGATGACGAAGAAAAACCTCAGTTTGCAAATTTGTTGAAAGGTCAGAATATTGACACAATAACACTTCAAGAAGCTTTGAATTTATTCACTTTGCCAAAAGATTTAGGCGAATACGAAGGTAAAAATGTTGTTGTCGGAATTGGACGTTTTGGTCCTTATGTCAGACACAATAACAAATTTGTATCTTTGAAAAAAACAGATAATCCTCTTGAAATAACATTAGAAAGAGCGATTGAGCTAATAAATGAAAAAGCAGAAGCAGATAACAAAAAACTTTTAAAAGAATTCAGTAAAGATTTGAAAATAATAAAAGACAGATGGGGCAAGCCAACTATATTTTATAAAAAGAAATATTACAAATTAGCAAAAGATGCTGATATAGAGAAAATAACTGAAGAAGATTGTATGAAAATTATTAATGATTAAATTAACAATAATTCGTTAATTTTTCAATTAGCGTCATCCTGAGTAATAACGAAGG
>DYKL01000367.1 GCA_020722645.1 Acetofilamentum sp.
ATTAAATAATTACACCCATTTTTCCAAATTTTTTATGAATAATTTGGGTTAAATCATTACCCCAGTTATCGACCGATAAACAACTTATAAAATGGGGACAAACTATAATAGAAGGTGAATTAAAACGTCAAAAAGAAGGCGGAAAAGCAATGTCAAACCCTTCTGTTTCAGCTCTAAAAACTAATTACGAAAAATTTGTCGAAGCACATCAATTACAAAAAAATTTATACAACCGTACTTTAAATATACAGAAAAAATTGCTTGAATTACGTCTAAAGGTTGATGAACTTATAAAAAATCTTTGGGATTCAATTGAAGCATATTTCGAAAAATATCCACCAATAATCAAAAGAGAAAAATGCAAATCTTACGGAATTCATTATGTATATCGCAAAAATGAAGAAAAAATTGAACTTGATGATATTTTAAATTTCAGCAATCATTAAATTAAGTATTTTTACAAAATATTCTCCCGAAAAAAAGTATATCTTTGTTTTTGTAAATCTTAAAAAATCAAATTATGAAAAAAATTATTTCTTCATTTTTTATTTTATTCTTACCATTTTTGATATTTGCTCAAGAATTTAAAGAAATTGAAATTAAAAGTGACATTTCTGCTGCAACTGTTTATTTAAACAGCGCTGAAATTACCCGTGTGAAAAATTTAAATATCCCGCAAGGACGCATTTTGCTGATATTCAAAGGTCTATCCCCTGTTCTTGACGATAAAACTGTTAGAGTTACTACTGATGAATCCATTGATATTCTCCAGATTTCTACTGTTACTAATTATTTAACCAATGAAGAAGATAAACCTCAAATTAAAATTCTGAACGATTCAATGGAAATTATCAACCTCAAAATTCAAGTATGTATTGATGAGTTAGATGCGTACAAAATAGAAAAAGAACTTTTGGTTGTAAATAAAGAAATGGGCGGTGAAAATGAAGGAGTTGATTTAGATGAACTTAAAGCTTCGGCGGATTTTTACAGATTAAGAATTATGGAAATTAATAAAAAAGTATCAGAAATTAATCTTAAATATTTAAAACTTACAAAAGATAAAAACAGAATTCAAAGTCAGTTGTTGGAATTAAACGCAGGAACCGGTTATTCAAGAAAAGAAGTTCATATTCTTTTGGAAACTGAAAAACCAGTAACAACCGATGTAACCCTTAAATATATTGTAAACTATGCCGGCTGGTCTCCTTCTTATGACTTAAAAGCCGATGATACAGATGGTCCGATAAATTTCATATACAGGGCAAAAGTTTATAATAATACCGGTATAGACTGGAAAAACATCGAACTTACTTTATCAACCAGCGATGCTAATCTTACTAATTCAAAGCCTAATTTAACAACCTGGTTTTTGAAAGAATCTGCTACAGTTGATAATAACATATACAAAGGCGAAGGATATGTCCAGACAAATCAAGTGCCAAGAGCAAATTACGAACAACAAGCATACCAAAATATTGGCGGAGTTGACTTAGATAATGACTATATTTTTGAATATGAAGCTGTTGTACCGGTATTGTCTCACGAATTTAAAATTGACAAAAAATATACAGTCCCTGCTGATGATAAACCTTATTTGGTTGATATAGAAGAAAAACAACTTGCGGCAACTTATAAGCACACTGCTATAACAAAACTTGACCCTGCAGTATTCTTATTGGCAGGTGTTACCGGCTGGCAAGATTTGAATCTTATTGATGGTCCTGCAAATGTTTATTATGCAGGAAGTTATATCGGTAAATCATTCATCACCACCCGTAACGTTAGTGATACCCTTGATTTCTCTCTGGGAAGAGACAACCGAGTGATTGTTACACGTCATAGTTTAAGTAAATACAGCCAGACTCAGGTTATAGGTAACAAGAAAAAAACAACATTTACTTATCAGTATGAAATTAAAAATAATCATAAATCTGCAGTTGATTTAGAAATAATTGACCAGATACCGATTTCCCAAAGTTCAGAAATTGAAGTAAAAACAATTGAACTTTCCGGCGGAGAGTTAAATATTTCAACAGGCGAAGTTAAGTGGAAATACAAACTTAATTCGGGTGAAATGAAAAAAATTGATTTTTCTTTCTGGGTTAAATATCCAAAAAACACTTATGTGCCTGTTATTCAAAACGAATCAAAAAACATAAGATATTTTTATTAGAAAATTTAAAATTGCATAAAAAATCAGTAATATGTTAAATCATAGTGCAAATTTTATTAAAATATCGGCATATTTGTTGTTATATTACAACAAAATGCCAATATGAAAACAAAAGAAGAAATTACAAAAGATTGGTTGCCAAGATATACAGGACGAGCTATAGAAGATTTTACGCCCTATATACTCCTGACAAATTTTATTCATTATCTCGAATTATTTTCAAAATGGTACAATGTACCAATAATTGGCAGGGATAAATCAATGCCAAATGTTTCGGCAAACGGAATTACTTTCATAAATTTTGGTATTGGAAGCCCAAATGCCGCTATTATTATGGACTTGCTTACAGCTATAAACCCTAAAGCAGTTTTATTTATAGGTAAATGCGGTGGTTTGAAAGAAAAAAATTCTCTGGGAGATTTGATTTTACCGATTGCCGCTATCAGAAGCGAAGGTACATCTAACGACTACTTGCCTCCGGAAGTCCCTGCTCTTCCTGCTTTTAGCTTACAACGTGCCGTTTCAAGCGCAATAAGAGATCATAATAAAGATTACTGGACAGGTGTTGTATATACAACCAACAGAAGAGTTTGGGAGTGGGACGACAGATTCAGGAAGTATCTTACAAAAACACGCTCAATGGCTATTGATATGGAAACTGCTACAATTTTTATTGTTGGTTTTGCAAATAAAATTCCGGCAGGTGCATTGCTCTTGGTTTCTGACCAGCCAATGATTGCTACAGGAATAAAAACAGCAGAAAGTGATAAAAAAGTAACTGAAAATTTTGTAGAAGATCACTTAAAAATCGGAATAGATGCTCTGCATGAAATTATTAACGAAGGTAGGTCCGTGAAACATTTAAAATTTGAAGATTAACCCACATTATTCATAAATAATGTGGAGTTGAAAGCCTGCCCTGTAAGGGTCTAAAAGTTGAAAGTTAAAAGGTTAAGTTTATTTTAATTCAGATCCCTTCGGGACAGGTTTTTAGCCCAAATTTGGGCTAAATTAAAAAATAAAAATTCCATAACTTTATAGACCCTTTCAGGGCAAGCTTTAAACTTAGATGCTTACAGCACAGGCTT
>DYKL01000368.1 GCA_020722645.1 Acetofilamentum sp.
TACGAAGCAAAGCCTCGTAATGACGCAAAGCGAATGAGAATGCTAGCGACAAATTGTCAATACAAGGTTTCGGACAATAATGATTTGAAATCATTATTGTCAGAAACCTTTTTAGTGATTTGATAAATATGTTTTTTTCATAATAAAAAAGTCGTAAAACTGACTGTGGCGTATAACACCACCCCAATTGTCCTGCCGGAAGCAACTTGTTTGCATTAACAAATGTGACTATAAAATCACATTGTACAATTAATTGCACTTTGTTAATGTAATATTTACAATCAACTTTCAGTTCAGGCAAGATATTTCCAATATGACTGTTTGAGTAAAAAAAACCACACAGAATATCCCAAAAAGACAATTTATCTTTGTACCTATCCTTTTATGAATAATTATAACAATAACTCACTCTGTTAAGGACAATAGTAATTTGAAGTCATAAAACACTGTAAATCAAATTATTATTAATTCGGATTTCAAATCCAAATTAGCTGCATAAAAAAGTTGACTGCTGTTTAGTATATATTTATTTTGCTTAATCATTTCTGATTATCAGTGCGTTATCAGGTATATTTATAAAACTCACAGGATAAGAAAAAACTATTGCTCTGTTTTGTTCGTCGGCATTTAATAATGTAATCTGCTCTATATCAACACCGTTTGTTATTAATAATTGACCATCAACCGTAATAATAAAATATTCATTTTCTTTAAAATCCGGTATTTTTTCACCACTTCCATTCCAATCACGATAAAACGATATTGTTTCATTTGGTTGTATTGTTGTTAATTTGCCGGCTTTAAACCTGTCAATCAAATCATTTTTGTCAATAATTGTATCGGGGATAATCTGCGTTTCGTCAACAACTTGCCTCATAGGTGTATTGTATATCCCCCATTGATTCGGATAAATGACTTTCCAGTAATCTGTCAAATCAACACCAACAGGTTTGTCGGTTTTATTGTAAATTAAAAATTTCATTAAAAAATTCTCTTCTGATTCAGTGTAATAAATTGAATTTTCAGCTATCAATTCAATCATTTGACCTGTATAAATTATATGATACGACGAATCAAAAATCGTTTCATCAGGAAATAAGCCAATTTTCGGTTTTTTGATATATTTAACTACATCACCAGAACTTTGAAAACCATCGCTATTTTTATTATCACTGATGAATAATTCGCCGGAAACAATTACTTTTTTGCCTTTGAAAGAATCAATATTTTGAGCTTCGATGTCAGATAAAGCAATAAAAAAATCGTTAATTTTGTAACCGTATTTATTGATAATTTCATCGTTTAAAACACCTATTGTAGTAATATTTTTTGCCATTTCATTTATATTGTTTTGATTACAGTTTTTTTTGCTTTCATTCTGACCACAACCTACAATCAACATGGTAGTTACAAGAATTATTAAAAGTTTGTTCATTTTGAAAGATTTTAGTGATTTGATTTTTACAAATATAAACAAAATGACGATACCTAATAATCGGAATAAATGAAGTTATAATGTAGTTGGTAAAACAAATTTGCTGAAAATAGCAGAAAACAGACAATATTTAAAATGAAAAAATTATTTTTGCACAAATATTTCTGAAAATGTACAATTTATATTTAATACCGAATCTGCTTGGAGAAACAGAAGTAAACAAGGTTTTACCTGCTTATGTTCAAGAAGTTATAAGTAATTTACGCTGTTTTTTTGTAGAAAATGTAAGAACAGCACGACGATTTTTGCGAAAAGTTGATAAAATATTTCCGATAGATGACAGTACGTTTTATGAAATTGGCAAACATTCAGATATTCAGCAAATTACAGGATATTTTTCGGATTTAAATTGTGATGCAGGTATTATAAGCGAATCGGGAATGCCTGCAATAGCAGACCCGGGAGCATCAATTGTGATGATTGCCAGACAAAAAAACTTCAAAATAGTTCCTCTTGTTGGACCTTCATCAATTCTTCTGTCGCTTACTGCCTCCGGTCTGAACGGTCAGAATTTTACTTTTCACGGATATTTACCGGTAGAAAAAAATGTTTTAATTAACAAAATAAAAGAAATTGAAAGAAACAGCCAAAAACTCAACCAAACACAGATTTTCATCGAAGCACCTTATAGAAATATATCACTTTTTCAAAATCTTGTAAACACCTGCAACAATTCAACTCTTTTGTGCATTGCAAAAGAAATAACAACAGACGAAGAAGAAATTATAACTCAATCAATCTTCAACTGGAAGAGACAAACGCCTGATATTAACAAAAAAAACACTATATTTTTGTTACATTCTGTCTAAATCAGTTCATCTAACTGTCTAAGCAGATCAGATTTTTGGTAAAACTGCTTAACTCCGTCAAGCCCCATAAAATAATCCGTTACCTGTTCGTTAGTCATTTTAAAAGTCTCTTTTACACCCGCTCCTATTGTTGCAAGATATAAAATATCAGGTCTGACAAATTCAGTTTCATCAAAATGCGAAGTAAATGTGAAAATCGGATAACCGTCTTCATCACCAAGATAGAGTATATTTCCCGAAAGAGAATCATTTATGCTTTTTGAAGAGAGTTTGATAACTTCTTCAAAATTAATTTTCACTTCTTTAACACCGTTATTTTGGGCAACAATGTCAAGAAATTGTTCTTCTGTAATAAGAAAAATTCGCCCCATTGTTTTTTTCTTTTCGTTGTACTTTACACTTAAAATACATGAACCACCATTGTTCCATTTTTTGGAGTGGCGAGCAAAATAAAGTGCATGTTTTATTATGTGCGGTTTATCGTCAATTGGCGGAGTTTTATCTCTGCAACCTTCTTCTTCTTTTGTAGAATTCTGGGGTTTTCCGCCGTTTATATAGCACATAAATCTTTCAGTGCTTAAATTAGAGCCGTAGCTGCAATACCATATATAGTTTTTTGAGTCCATAAAGTCATTGTTAATAGTTCATAGTTAATAGTGTAAAGTAAATTGTTTCATTGTTAAATTGTTATATTATTTCATTGCTTATTATTCGAAATTGTTCATTCTTCATTCGTTATTCGTTATTCGTTATTCTTCATTCTTTATTCGTTATTCGTTATTCGTTATTCGTTATTCTTCATTCTTTATTCGTTATTCGTTATTCGTTATTCGTTATTCTTCATTCGTTATTCGTTATTCGTTATTCGTTATTCGTTATTCGTTATTCGTTATTCGTTATTCTTCATTCGTTATTCGTTATTCGTTATTCGTTATTCGTTATTCGTTATTCGTTAT
>DYKL01000369.1 GCA_020722645.1 Acetofilamentum sp.
CATTCGACATTCGACATTCTTCATTCTTCATTCAACATTCGACATTCATCATTCATCATTCATTCTATCTTCTTCATTATCACATTGTAATATGCTTCGTTTATTACAGATTTATTATATCTTAGTTCAATCTCTCGTTTATTTTCGTCTATAAATTTTTGAAATTCAAATTTATTAAAATTTTTTGTAATTAAAGATGCAATATCATTAAAATTATCAAAATAAAATCCGTTTTCTTTTAAAACACTTTTATTGAAATCATTGTTGTTTGCACAAATCAACGCCGACGAAGCCATAGCCTCCAAAAGCGACGGATTCGTGCCACCTGCAGAATGACCGTGAAAATATATTTTACTATAATAACGCAAATTATTCAATACATCTTGTCGGTAAATTGCACCTAAAAACACTATGTTCTTTTTATTATATTTTTTTGTTAAATATTTTCCGTATTTGTTTTTATTATTGCCGATTATTAATAATTTTTTATCTGTTTTTGATTCTAAAACTCCTTTTATAATTGTTTCAAGATTATTATCTTCCTGAAATCTTGCAATTAAAAGGAAATAATCATAAGGTTTTACATTATAACTTTCTATTTTTGTTATATCATTATTCTTAAATATTTCAGCCGAATAAGCAATAAAATATGTTTTTTTGTTGTATTTGTTAATGTAATATTTTTTTATAACATTTGAATCGGCAATAAGAACATCATTGCTTTTTACGGCAAGTTTTTCTGCAAATTTCAAGAATTTTTTAATAAATAAGGGATATTTTGCCCTTTTCCATTCCATTCCGTCAGGATTACAAATTTTGAAAGGTTTTTTTGGCAATAAAAACGACCAAATCGAATTTGTTGTATATCCTAATTGAATCAATACGTCAAATTTTCGTTTGCGGCTGTCAATAATACAATTAAAGTCGTAAATAAACTGCCCTGCAAGTCCAATTAAAAACTCAGGGTCGTATTTGTGAATGATGTTTACTTTGTCCCATTTTTTTTCTTTAAATGGGTGATTATGAGAGTTATAAACAAAAACTTCGCAGTCTTTTTCGCTTAAGTATTCTGATATTTGTTGGGCAAACTGCTCAAATCCACCGTAATTGTTGGGTATTCCGCGTGTTCCTATTATTCCGACTTTTATCATTTATCAAAACAAAATTTTACGGTTTGTGTTTTTTTTTTATTTTTGCAAATCTATATAAAAATCAATAATTCGTTAATTTTTTAATTAGCGTCATCCTGATTAATAACGAAGGAAGCAAATTATTGATTTTCAATCAATTACTAATTTGTTACACGTACAAAATCAATTTGCTGAATATTAACGAATTACTTCAAAATATACCGAACTATTGTAAAAATAATTTTAAAATTTAATAAAATGACAAAATTGCAAAAATTTTTAATACTGGTCTTTTTAGTTTTATCGACAAATTTAGCATTTGCTCAGAAATTAGTTATTTTGCATACTAATGATATGCACTCAAAATTAACAGGTTTCGGACCTGAAAAAAAATATACTCCTCTTAGTTTAAACGACGATGAAACTCTTGGTGGTTTTGCCCGAATGGCAACTATTGTAAAACAAGAAAAAGCTATGAATCCGAATTCTGTGATTTTATGTGATGCAGGTGATTATCTTATGGGAACAATTTTTCAGTCGCTAGAACCTGAAACCGGTTTTCAGCTGAATTTGATGAAAGAAATCGGTTACGATGTTATCACTATCGGAAATCACGAATTTGATTTTGGTGCTGACAAACTCGGAGATATATATAACAGTGCAATTGAAAACGGTGAAATCCCTGTTATTGTATCTTCCCAGTTGAAATTTTCGGAAACCGACAAAAGAGATGATAAATTAGAAAAACTTGCACAAGATAAAAAAATATTACCTTATACTATTATCGAAAAGAATGGATTAAAAATCGGCTTTTTCGGTTTATTGGGCGAAGAAGCTCAAATGGTTACACAAGCGGCTTATCCTGTTGAATTTGAGGATATTACAAAGACTGCAAAAAAAATGGTCAAAATTTTAAGAGAACAGGAAAAAGTTGATATTATTATTTGCCTATCTCATACCGGTTTTTATCCTGATGAAAATGATGTAATGTTTGGTGAAGATATTGAACTCGCAAAAAAAGTACCTGACATTGACATTATTATTAGTGGTCATACGCACGTTGAAACAAAAAAATATACTCAAATCGGCAAAACAATTATTGTTCAAACCGGTTCTTATCTTGAAAATATCGGAAGATTGGAAATAATGTTCGATAACGGAAAAATTAATGTCGTTGATTTTAAACTTATAAAATTAGACGACAAAATTAAAGGAGACGAAGAAGTTCATAAAAAAATTGAAGATTTTAAAAATGAATTAAATACGAAATTTTTTAAACCTTTTGGTTATGAATATGATAAAGCTGTTGCAGAAACAGATTTTGAAATTCTGAGAGGTTCTTACGACACCAAAAAACCCGGTCCGATGGGTAATTTTCTGACAGAAGCTATTTTGTTTTACACTAATACTTTCAGCACCGGCACTGATGTTGTGCTTTGTGCCGAAGGTACTGTCAGAGAAAATATTTTAAAAGGACAGATTACACCTGCCGATATTTTCAGAATTGCTCCGCTTGGCTACGGACAAAATGATTTGCTTGGCTATTCTTTGGCAAAAGTATATGTTTACGGTTACGAGTTGAAAAAATTAGCTGAACTTGCAATTTTTGCAGGTAAACCAGGAGAAGATGTTTATTTGTACTTTGCAGGAATAAAAATTTATTATAATCATAAAAAAGGTTTTTTAAACAAGGTTGAAAAAATTACATTAAACGGCAAAGAAATAGATTTGAGTAAAAAAAATAAAACTTTGTATAGTTTGACATCAAATATGTACGTAATTGGTTTTGTAGGTGAAGTTAAAAAAATGAGCAAAGGACTTATAGTAATTAAACCAAAAGATAAAAACGGCAATGAAATAAGCGATTTTAAACAACATATATTAGATTTTAATTCACAAAAAGAAGGTGTTCAGGAGGGTAAAGAATGGATTGCAATGCTTGAATTTTTAAAAAGTTTTACCGACAAAAACAATAATGGTTTACCTGATGTGCCTGATAAATTCAAAAGCTTTGAAAATTCGTTTATTGAAACCAAATAAATTACATAAATTCAAACTAAAAAGACATGGCTCTTTTATTAAAGAATGTTGGTAACAAATTTTAATGTTTGGTATAATT
>DYKL01000017.1 GCA_020722645.1 Acetofilamentum sp.
AGTTTTTTCTTAGCTATCGCCTGTAAAACCTGAAAAGTTGTAAGTAAGTTCCGCTCATAGGAGAATTCCGCAACCAGTTGTGATTTTGTTCGAGACCGTCAAGGCTGAAAGTAACTGCACCAATTCCGGCGTTTAGTAATTTGATGTGAGTTTTTTCGTCGTAAAGCATTGCATTAGAAACCATACTCCATCTGAAGCCCATTTTACGAAGGTCAAATCCGACATCAGCGATGTCTTTTCGCAACAAAGGCTCACCACCTGTTAGAACAACTGTTATATTGTTGCGGATGTTTTGAGGTATTGAATCAATGGCGGTTTTAAAGTCGTTGTAAGGCATATCTTTGTGTACGCTGTCCACTTTACAGTCGCTGCCGCAATGAAGGCATTTAAGAGTACATCTGCCTGTACATTCCCAGAATAAATATCTAAGCTCGTGTTGATAAGTGATAATCTGCTTTTGTATTTTAAAAACAAATTTGTTCAATTTTCTACTTCGTCTAATTCAACTTTTATATAAATATCTTTGTTATATTTCGGAAAAAATGACGTATCTACATTTTTAAATTTTCCGTTTAAAGTAGAATCAATATCTTTAAATCTTAATGTTAAATTATAATCATTCGATAAATCTGTGTAAAAAGTAAATCTACCATCGGAATCCGTCAATTGATAAGCAATAGAATCATTTGCAAAAACAGCAATACCTTCGATAGAATTTCCGGTTTTTTTAGAAACAACTTGCCCTTGGACTAGAATATCTATAGATTTGCCGCCTAAGGTACCGTAACAAGCTTCAAATACAAATAAAGCAGCACTCAAACTTATACCACCGATAATTTTTGCTAACCAGTTTTTCATTGTTTGTATTTTTTAAAAATTAACCCCAAGTTTAATTCCAAGTAAAAAATTGGGATAATTTGATTTTTTATAAAGATTATAATAATCTAAATGTAAAATACCGTTTGTCAAATTTGATAAGAAATTTGTTTTAAAACTCCAACCAAAACCTGAGTAAAGTTCAATAAAAAAATGTCTTTTGAAATAATGAATCAAACCGATTTTTAAATTTATTTTTTCAATAACACTGTTTAATAAGGCTTTATCAAAAGTAATATTAAATGCGTTTGGGTCAGCGTCTAATAAATACATATTATTTTCCCAATTGTAAAAATAAGCAAATGAATACTCAACTCCAATATAAACTTCGTCAACATCGTTATGAAAAAAATTGTAATGAATATTGGGATTTATCTGATAATTTTCAAAATTTATTTTTTTAAATTTGTATGTTCTAACAGCATAATCAACACCAAAAGAAAGTTTTTTTAATGGATAAATGTTAATTCCGGCTCTTATTTGCGGGAAATTGTTGTCAAAGTAAGCCAAAGGACTTATGTGGATTCTTACAAATCTTCTGTCTTGGGCATTCGAAAAAGACAAAAAAAGAAAAATCATTGTAAAAAGTAAAAAAAAACGTTTCATTTCAGTTCTTTTTTGGCAAAAATGTAAAATAAAAAGTTTTTTTAGATGTTAAATCTTCGTCTAATTGTTGTGCATAGATTGTAAATAAAGCATCAAATGAATAATTATTACAAAAATTCGGACAAAACAAATATTCTAATGTGTAATTTTCAGCAGGTTCGTACAACTCAAAATAATTAAGTCGAGTAGGTTCGTTAAGAAATATTTTTGTGATTTTCGCGCCATTTTTGCCTTCAAACCAAAAATTAAGCATAACTGTATCGCCGTCAGTGAAAGTGTCGGTATTGTTGGTATATTTAATATCTACATAAGATATAGGCTCGACCTCATAACAACTTGCAAAAAATAAAATAAGTAAAAAAAAACGCTAAATTTTTGCACATTTTTTTGATAAAGTTAGAAAAACTAATAGTTTATGTGTTCTTAAAATATGAGAAGATGTCGTTTTTGTTTGTTTTTAAATGTTTTTGATTAGAGAATGTGAAAGAGTAATAATGTTTTATACGAAAGAAAATAATTTAAGATTTTTAAAAATCAGCATATTTTTTTAAAACTATTTAATCTAAATATTTTTCATCATAATCAACCCCATGTTCCTTTAACAACAGAATCAGTTCGTCTTTGTAAATTGTTTTTTTATGATGCTGTTCTTGATTTTTGACGTATTCAATT
This sequence comes from Acetofilamentum sp., assembly GCA_020722645.1. GTDB lineage: Bacteria > Bacteroidota > Bacteroidia > Bacteroidales > JAFGUD01 > JAFGUD01. The sequence goes on from DYKL01000017.1 coordinate 2,155, forward strand.
AACCTGTCTTTTTCTTTTATTGAGTATGTAAAAGCACCATAACCTTCTTGCCAGCCATTAAAATTTTTGAAAATTTTGTTAGTTTTTATCCAATATGAGCTGGCTAATTTTATGTCTTTAACTAAAGAAGAAATAGATATTGTAGGGTTAATATGAGTTACTATGTGCAAGTGGTCTTCAACTCCATTTAATCTGTACAGATGGCAATTTTTATTTTCTAAAATTTCGTATATGTACTGAAAAAGTTCTTTCCTTCTTTCTTTTGTCATTGTTCGTTCTCTTCTGTAGGTTGAAAAAACGATTTGATATAAAAGTTCGGTGTAGGTGCTCATAATTATTTCTTTATTCTTGTTATTCGAATTCAATCCCTACGGGATAGTTTGTTTATTCTTGTTATTCGAATTCAATCCCTACGGGATAGTTTTTATAAGATATCCGCTAAACATAGAAGGGGTTTAATTTGAGTAACTCTACATCTGCAGTAAAATATCCAACAGATCAACAGCGGCTTTCGGAATTGAAGTTCCGGGACCAAAAATGGCAACAACTCCTGCATTGAACAAGAAATCGTAATCCTTCGGGGGAATAACGCCACCTGCGACTACCAAAATATCTTCCCTTCCGAGTTTTTTCAATTCTTCAATAACTTGCGGAACAAGAGTTTTATGTCCTGCGGCAAGCGATGAAACTGCAAGGAAATGAACATCATTGTCAGCGGCATCTTTTGCGGCTTCGGCAGGTGTCTGGAATAAAGGTCCGAGGTCAACATCAAAGCCAATGTCAGCGTATCCCGTACCAACAACTTTTGCGCCTCTGTCGTGTCCGTCCTGTCCAAGTTTTGCTATTAAAATACGCGGGCGACGACCGGATTTTTTCATAAATTCTTCAACTTTTTGTCTTGCTGTTTTAAAATCAGGGTCATCTTTTATTGCTGATGAGTAAACACCTGAAATTGATTTGATTACAGGCTTGTAGCGTCCTACAACTTTTTCGATTGCATAAGAAATTTCGCCTAAGGTGGCTCGTTCTCTTGCCGCTTCGACAGCTAATTCGAGAAGGTTTCCTTCGCCTGTTTCAACTGATTTTGTAATTTGGTCTAATATTTCCTGAACTTTTGAGTTATTTCTTGTTGCTTTTATTATATTTAATCTTTCAATTTGTGATTTCCTTACAGCCGTATTATCTACTTCTAAAAAGTCAATATTATCTTCTTTTTCAACTTTGAATTTGTTAACACCAACAATAATGTCCTGTTTACTGTCAATTTTAGCCTGACGGCGAGCAGAAGCTTCTTCGATACGCATTTTAGGAATTCCGGTTTCAATTGCTTTTGCCATTCCACCGAGTTTTTCAACTTCTTGAATGTGTTCCCAAGCTTTTTGGGCAATTTCTTGAGTAAGAGTTTCAATATAATAAGAGCCAGCCCAAGGGTCAACGGATTTGCAAATATCGGTTTCTATTTGTAAGAAAATTTGAGTGTTACGTGCAATACGAGCCGAAAAATCAGTAGGTAAAGCAATAGCTTCATCAAGAGCATTTGTATGAAGAGACTGGGTATGACCAAGAGCAGCAGCAAGTGCTTCAATAGCAGTTCTTGCAACGTTGTTGAAAGGGTCTTGTTCTGTCAGACTCCAGCCTGATGTTTGTGTATGAGTACGTAAACGCATTGATTTGTCGGTTGTCGGGTTGAAAGATTTTACAATTTTAGACCACAACATACGAGCGGCACGCATTTTTGCTATTTCCATAAAATGGTTCATACCGGCAGCCCAGAAAAATGATAAACGCGGTGCAAATTCGTCAATTTTAAGCCCTGTTTCAACACCTGTTCTGAGATACTCCAATCCGTCAGCCAAAGTGTAAGCTAATTCCAAATCCAAAGTCGCACCGGCTTCCTGCATGTGGTATCCTGAAATACTTATAGAATTGAATTTAGGCATATTTTTAGCTGTATATTTGAAAATATCAGCAATTATTCTCATAGAAGGTTTAGGTGGATAAATAAAAGTATTACGCACCATAAACTCTTTTAGAATGTCATTTTGAATAGTTCCGGCAAGTTGCTCTTTTGAAACGCCTTGTTCTTCGGCAGCAACGATATAGAAAGCCATTACAGGCAAAACAGCACCGTTCATTGTCATAGAAACCGACATTTTATCTAAAGGGATGTTGTTGAACAAAATTTTCATGTCTTCAACAGAGTCAATAGCCACACCGGCTTTTCCTACATCACCTACAACACGTTGGTGGTCAGAATCATAACCTCTGTGAGTAGCCAAATCAAAAGCAACTGAAAGCCCTTTTTGTCCGGCGGCAATGTTTCTGCGATAAAAGGCATTTGATTCTTCTGCTGTTGAAAAACCGGCATACTGACGGATTGTCCAGGGCTGATTGATATACATTGTAGAGTAGGGACCTCTCAAAAAAGGCTGAACACCTGCTGCATAATCAAGATGTTCAATGTTTTCCCAATCTTTTTTTGTATATAAGGACTTAACTTCAATTTGTTCAGAAGTTAACCATTTTTCGTTATTTTCTTGATTTTCAGTTGCTATCGGAAAATCGAAAAGTTTTATATCTTTAAAATTTGGTTTCATATCTTAAGTTGAAAGTTTATAAAGTTTATAAAGTTGAAAGTAATTGATTTAATTCAATTTGCTTTGATAATCAGTTAATTCTTTGTACAAATTAGATTTGATGTGAATGAAATTTTTGATGCCGATTTGTTCAATTTCAGCACGATTTTCCGGATTTCCGGCAATAACAATAATTTTATTTTTTAGTTCGGGGTAAATATTTTTTGCCATTTCAATATATGAATCATCACTACTGCAAAGAACAATTATATCCGAATTTTTAGCTGCTTCAATTCCTTCTTTTAAATCATTAAAACCCAGATTATCAATAATTTCAAAACCTGCAACTGCAAAGAAATTTGCAGAAAAATCAGCTCTCGCTCTTCTCATAGCCGGATTTCCATAAGTAAACAGAAATACTTTCGGTATTTTCGGTGATTTTTCGGTTTTTAATCTCAATTCTTCAAATTTTTCACTCAAACGTTCAATTTTTAAAGGTTCAAATTCTTTTTCAGGATAAGATAAATCAGAAATTTCAAGCCTTTTCAGAATTTTGGAATTTGATAAATTTTCGGTTCTGTTAGGATACTTGTTGGTACCAAGAATAGATAATCTGCCTGTTTCAGCCAAGTCTTTTTCTTTTGCAACAATGTCATTGACCATTTTTTGAATAAAACCGGTGCGTTTAGCATCGCAAAAACCTCTGTTGTCCTGAATTTTAAGGAATAAGCCCCAAGCTTCTTCAATAAGTTTAATGGTCATATTTTCGACATAATAAGAACCACCCGATGGGTCTGCAACTTTATCTGCAAAAGCCTCTTCTTTAATGATTATTTGTTGATTTGAAGCAATTCTGTATGAAAACGCATCAGGATTAGAAAATACAATATTGTAAGGTTCTGTATTAAAAGAATCCACTCCGCCATATACACCGGCAAGGGTTTCGATAGTAGTACGAAGCATATTAACGTGAGCATCATAAACGGTTTTGTTACGTCTCAAAGTAACACCGTGAATGTAAGTTTTTGCTTCCTGTTTTAGTGTCGGGTCAAAAGTTTCGACTAATTTAGCAAAAAGATATCTGAATGCTCTGATTTTTGAAATTTCCAAGAAATATTCACAACTTACGGCAATGTTGAAGCAAATATTAGGTAAAATATTTTTGATAGGAATGTTCATTTCAGTTGCAAAATCGAAGTATTCGGAAATAATTGCAAGTCCGAAAGCTAATTGCATTGTCGGTGTAGCACCTGCATTTGCGTAATGATGAAGGTTTATTCCAACGGGTTTTATATTTGGAATTTCATTTGTCAGTAAATCGGCGGCAATACTCCAGAGTTTTTGTTGGTCTTTGTAATAAGAACCTGTAAAAGCATTAAAAGTAATCGGGTCAAAATTCAGGAAAATATTTTTGTTTTTTGTGTCAATTTCTTTCAACAAATAATATATATCTTCGATATTTTCAAAAGAAAGAAAAGCAGCATTACTTACTTTGGCAAGAAGTTGAGTCAATTCCTGTTGATTTATACTGCAATTTTTCCCAAAATCAAAACCAACAATGTTAATACCTTTTTCAGAAGCATTTTCAACATCATTCAAAGCTTTTGCAAAATTATCGAACACAAAATCTTGTCTGACAGCCCATTCATTGTTCAATTTATAACCCCTGATAAAAGGAAATTTATTTGCAGAACTATTTAATGTTGCTAAATTTTCGGTATTTTCTTTACGGTAAAAAGGTTGAAATTCGATACCGTCTATTGTCTTACGGATAAGTTTTTTAAAATCCGCTCCTTTTAAATCTTTCTCGATTACATCTATCCATTGTTGAGTTGTAACCGGATTAAAATCAGAAAAAAGTTTATTCATAACGTTATATTATTACTAAGAGTTTTAAAGCTTGCCCTGTAAGGGTCTTTAAAGTAAATAGCTAATTATCAGTTTTTTGTAAAACATAAATAACTATGTTATTTCGTAATAGTTACTAAATTAAAAAACGTTTTTTAATTGACAAAAAATATCTTATAAATTTGCAAAATAAAGCATAAAAAAATCAAATTTGAATAAAATTATAAATGATAAATGTCAATATATTTGAAACAATTTATATATAGGCGACAAATAACCAAAAATCAACTAAATAAAATAATAAAAATGGGAAAAATATTTTTAATAATTGTTTTGTTTTCGACATTAAATTTTGTCTATTCGCAAGAATCGGACACAGCTTTTTTCACTTATAGCGACGGGACAATAAAGAGAAAAGGACTGATGGTTAACGGACAAAAAGAAGGTTTGTGGAAGTTTTATTCGCCAACCGGAGAATTATTACAAACTGCCGAATTTAAAAAAGACCGTTTTTACGGAAAAGTAATTTATTTTTATCAAAACGGTAATAAAAAAACTGAGGGAACAATTATTTACGAAGATAGAGTAGGAGAGTATAAAGAATGGTTTCAGAACGGTAAAATGTCTGTTTTTGGTTATTTTAAAGAAAATCAGAAGGATTCTTTATGGACATACTGGTTTTTTAACGGACAAAAGCAACATACCGAATATTTTTATTCCGAAGATTCATCACAAATAGTTGATGCTTGGACACAGCAGGGAGACACTTTAGTTAAGAACGGTTTTGGATATTATGAAGATTATTACGAAAGTGGCAAATTGTTGCAAAAAGGGAAAATAACTAACGGAAAGAAAGATTCGTTATGGTTGGAATATTACGAAGACGGAAGTTTAAAAATTTCGGGGTTTTACAAAGAAAACAAGAAAACAGGTAAATGGCTTGAATACTATCCTACCGGAGAAATTAAAAGCGTTTTGAATTATGAAAACGGAGAGTACAAAAGATTTTCTGAAACCGGTCAGATATTAGCCGAAGGATTTATGAAAAACGGAAACAGAGACAGCATCTGGACTTTTTATTATGAAGATGGTTCAGTTTACTGGCAAGGAGGTTTTAAAAATGGTCATAAAGAAGGTACTCACACAAGATATTTTTCAAATAAACAAGTTGAATCGGTTGTTGAATTTGAAAATGATTTGAAAAACGGAAATGCAGTCTGGTATTTTGAAAATGGAAACAAAGACCAGGAAGGCTTTTTCAAAAAAGATATTCAAGACGGCTTGTGGACATATTATCAGGCAAACGGAAGTAAAGGAAATGAAGGTTATTACAAAGACGGTTTAATGACAGGAAAATGGACGTGGTGGTATGAAACAGGCGAAGTCTGGAAAACAGGAGATTATGATGAAGGTAAACGTAACGGTAAATGGACTGTATATTATGAAAACGGAAAAGTTTATTATACCGGAGAATTTAATAATGACACAGAAGATGGAATTTGGAAAAGATATTACGAAAACGGTAAATTGGAAACAGAAGGCTCTTTCAAAAACGGTAAAATGGAAGGTCAGTGGACAACTTATACTGAAAATGGAATAAAAATTCAGGTTTTAAGTTATCAAAATGATGTTTACAACGGAATTTGTCAATATTTTAACGAATCGGGACAAAACAAACTGACTGTAACATATAATATGGGGAAACGAGATGGATACTATTCTTCTTTTGATGAATTCGGCAATAAAATGATAGTCGGTACTTATGTAAATGGAGAAAAAGATGGTAGATGGACATATTACAATCAGGTTCAAATGATGACCAGAGAGGAGTTTTATGATATGGGTATTCCTACAGGTACATGGAAATCTTGGTATATTGACGGAAAACCCGAAAGCATAAAAACATATAATAATGGTGCATTATATGGTATGTTCATTAGATATGATCAAAAAGGAAACGTAATCTACAAAGCCAAATATAAAAATGATAAAATAATTCAGAAATATGAGACAGATGTACCAAATTATTAGGCTGAATTTTGAATCATTTTCCAGATAGCAATCCAAAGCGGCATCATAGGAATCGCAACAAAATAAGCAACTAACATCAGGCTGCCTGTTTTCTGGGCATCACCACCGTATTTTTTTACCATTAATATTAAATTTGCAGCAGGAGCAGCTGATGCTTCTATGATTAAAAAATCGGTTAAAATTGAGTTGTTCTGACCAATTTTAAATTTTAGAATAAAAAACATAACCAAAAAAGGAATTATAAAAAATTTTACAAACAAAATTTTGAAAATATCGCTGAAAGGAGGAAATTTTTTTATTGAAACTGTCCCAAGCGTTGCTCCGAGTATGAAAGTAGCCATTGGTACTGTTGCTGATCCTAAAAGTTCAATGGGTGCTGTTATTATTTCGGGAATATAAGTTTTTAAGTTTAAGAAAACTAAACTTAATGCTATAAAATTTGCAATTAAAGGCGGAGTTATTAGGTCTTTCCATTTAATTTTTTTACTCTCTTCGGTTTTTGTAATCAAAACTTTTGCAACACTCCACAAAGAAGGATTAAAACCTAGAATATACAGAAACGTTATTAAAGCAAAATAATCGAAATTTTCAGGATATAATAATTGTCCAATCGGTAAAATCAGATAACCGGAATTTTGGTATGCGGCAATAGGTAGTTTGCTGAGATTTTCTTTTAGATTTTTCAAATAAAAAAGTGCCGCAATACCAAGAAATATAACCGGAGTAAATAAACCGACTAATGGCAAAATCCACCAACCCGTAGTCGTTGCAGGCTCGAATGTGCTAATAATATTCGAGAAAATTAAAGAGGGTAATAAAACTTTTACTGTTAATTCAGACAACCCTTTTAAATATTCTTCTTTTATAATTTTTTTGCGAACAAGTAAACCTGCGATAAATGCAATTACAAAAATTTTGGCAATTGCAGAAAACATACTGCCGAAGGCATCAAAAAAAATACTATTCATCTGTTTTTGTAGGATTGGTATGATACAAATCAAGAGCAACAAGAATTGCGGCTAACCCCCAGAAAGGAACAGCAAGTTTATCGGAATCAAGAAAATTGTTCATTAAACCGTGCAGGAAATAAGTAATAAATCCCAATGTTATAGAAAGAGCAAACATTCTGATTTCTTTATCCTTAGTTTTCTTGTAAACTTTCAATCCGGTTCTGATGATAAAAAACACAAGAAATATGAACAAAATCATTCCGGGAAGTCCTTGTTCAGCTAATCTTCCAAGATATTCACTATGAGCATTGCCCACATCACCAAAATTTGTGCTGATAATAGTACGCATTCTTTCAAGTTGAAAAGGAGCATATTGAAACTGGTACGTACCCGGTCCCCAGCCTAAAACTGGTTTTTCCTTAAACATTTCTATAGCGCAATGCCACCTGTTCAGTCTTTCGACATTTGAGGCATCAGTTGAAATGTTTGTAATTGACGATATATGACTTGAAAGTTTAGATGAAGAATCTTGCTTATTATTTTCTAATTTATCAATAATCTGAAACCAAAAAGCTGCAAAAAAAGCTGCAAAAAAAACAGTAATAAAAACAATATATTTGAATTTAAAACGAAGTTTTACGATAACCCAAACGCCAAAAGCAGCTATTAGTCCAAGCCAAGATGCCCTTGAATAAGATAAAATAGTAGCAATCGTAAAAGCAATAGCAAAAATAAAAGCAATAATTTTTGTTCTATGACCTTTTTTTAGATTAAAAGCAAACCCCCAAAAGATAGGTGTAAAGAAAGCAACTACTGAACCATATTCTGTATGATCATTATAAAAAGGTTTTACTACAAAATGTGCTGCATTTTGTTCTGTAAAAGAAACGTGACTAAGATTGTAAGTACTATATAATACAATAATAAAAAGTCCAATTGAATAAGCCCAAATAAATGGTTTTATATTATCATAGTCCTTAAAAATGATTAACCCTAAGAAAAATAAAGGAATAATAAACCAAACTTTTGCTAAAAAAAATTTTAAAGAAATAATAGGTAATGAACTAAATGCAGCAGTAATAAAAGTCCATAAAAGAATTATTATAATTATTTTAGATATAGTATGGGTTAAAATTGATTTTTCTATTTTTCTTTTAATAAGAAATTTAGTAGTAATTATTATTAATAATATAACTAATAAAGGTTCTGTAAAAATTGAAAAATCAAAAGAAAGATCAGTTAAAAAGTACTTTAAGGAAATTGAAAAAGGTGTTAAAAAAACAACAAAATAAAAAATTAACTCAAAATGTTTTATTAGTATTAGCGTAATTATTATTAATAAAGGTAAAATTAAGAAAATTACAGAACTGTATGATAATACAATATAAGCATTTAAAAAAATGAAAATTAAACTAAAAATGAATAAATGCAAATCTTTATATGCAGATATTTTTTTATACAGTTTCAATTTTTTTTATTTTTTGTTTAAGTTCAATAAAAAAATCAATAAATAATGCGTAAGCAATAGCAAATGCAAAAGCGCCAATAGTTGAAAATAAGACTATAAAAGAACGTTTAGGCTTAGATTTTTTATCTGGTGGTTGTGCATAGCTTATTATGAATTTATGAGTCATAGGGTTTTTTATGTTTTGTTCTAAAGCCAAAATTGTAACTTCTAAACTAATAACTTGCGATATTAGTGAATTTATCATACCTGTTAAAGAGTAATACTCTTTCCCATATTCTTTTAAAAGTGAAAATTTTTCGTTAAAAAATTTTTGTCCATTAGGAGTTAAAGTATTATTTCCTATAGCTTTTCCATAAGCTTCGGAATACCTATCAACTTCAGTAAAATAGTCTAAAACCCCATATTGTCTGAACATATCAAGAGAATCTTCTAATTTTTTAAGATGATTATACTGATATTTATACATTACATTTGTGATATTTAATGCTTCAACAGCTCTTTGTTTTTGCATTTCAAAAATTAATGTGTCCAAATAAAAAGCAATATCATTAGCTATATTAGCAGAATATAAAGGATCGGTATCTGTTACCGTTATTATAACACCTTGATATTGTGTTTTATTAAAATTAACATTTGAATTGTATTGTTTTTTTACTTTTGTTACAAAATTAGGGTCAGTTGGAGAAATTTCATAGTGATTTATAAGATTGTATTTTTCAATTATTTTTTGTGTTATATAATCAGATTGTAATATTTGAATTATTTTTTCTAAATCATCTTCATTACCAATTATAAGTGGGTCTGTTTCTTGGTTTATGTAGTTGACAATTGCTGTTGCCGGTGATATGAATGTTGTAGGGAAAAGCACAGTTGTTGCTCTATAATAATTTGGCATTAATAAAGAAATTATTATCGAAACAATCGCTCCAATTACAGTAATTATGATAATAGATATTCTTTTTTTCCATAAAAAGACTAAAATATCAATTGTGTCAAATGTTTTTTTATTTTCCATCTTGTTTATTTTACAGATATGTACGAATAATTTTTTTTACCTTTTTTTATAAGAATAAATTTATTGTTGATTAAATCAGTATTTGTTATGATAGCTTCTGGATTATTATTTTTTTCCTGATTTACGCTTAATCCGTTTTCTTTCATTAATCTTCTGCATTCGCCTTTTGAACTGAATATTTTTGTATGTTCAGACAATAAATCAACTATGTTTACGCCTTTTTCTAATGTTTTTTTGTCAATTGAAAAATTAGGGACAGCTTCAAAAATTTGCATAAAAGTTTTTTCGTTCAATTTAGACAATGTTTCTTTTGTCCCGTTTCCAAATAGAATATTACTTGCATCTATGGCGTTTTTTAATTCGTTTTCTCCGTGAACTGCTATAGTCAATTCTTCAGCCAAAGTTTTTTGCAAAATACGTTTGTGAGGTTCTTTTTTATGTTCATCAATTAAATTTTGAAGTTCATCAAGCGGGCGAATGGAGAATATTTTTATAAAACGTTCTGCGTCTTCGTCAGCTGTATTCAACAAGAATTGATAAAATTCATAAGGAGATGTTTTTTCAGCATCAAGCCAAATATTTCCTTTTTCGGATTTGCCGAATTTTTTGCCGTCGGATTTTGTAATTAAAGGAACAGTGATACCATAAGCTTCACCGCCTAATTTCCTTCTAATCAGTTCAATTCCTGTTGTTATGTTTCCCCATTGGTCGGAACCGCCAAGTTGAAATTTGCATTTATGCTTGTCGAATAAATGGCAAAAATCGTATCCTTGTAATAATTGATACGTAAATTCAGTAAAAGATATTCCTGCTTGGGAATTTAATCTTTGTTTTACCGAATCTTTTGACATCATATAACTTATAGTCAAATGTTTTCCGTAATCGCGAATAAAATGCAAAAAAGAATAATCTTTTGTCCAGTCATAATTGTTGACAAGAAGAGCTTTATCATCAGAAAAATCAATAAAACGACTTATTTGTTTTTTCAAAGCTTCCTGATTATGTCTTAAAGTATTTTCATCAAGTAAATTACGTTCTTCGCTTTTACCTGATGGGTCTCCAATCATTCCGGTTGCACCTCCCACTACAATAATAGGCTTATGCCCTGCTCTTTGAAAGTGTTTCATTATCATCACACCAACAAGATGTCCAATATGTAAACTATCAGCAGTTGGGTCAATACCAAGATAACCGGTTGAGTTTTCTTTTGTTAATATTTCTTCGGCGTTGGGAGTAATGTCGTGCAAAAGACCACGCCAGCGTAATTCTTCTATGTAATTGAAATTTGGCATATAATAGTTATAAAGTTTTTATGTTTCATTGTTTCATTATTTCATTGTTTCATTGTTTCATTGTTTCATTGTTTCATTATTTCATTGTTTCATTGTTTCATTGTTTCATTGTTTCATTGTTTCATTGTTTCATTGTTTCGATATATAACATGCAATATTCGATTAGAGGTTTTGAAATTGAGATAAAAATCGCAAATCGTTTTCAAAGAAATATCTGATGTCTTTAATCCCGTATTTAAGCATAGTAATTCTTTCTATACCCATTCCGAAAGCATAGCCGGAATATTTTTTACTGTCAATACCTACGTTTTCCAATACATTTGTATCAACCATACCGCAACCGAGAATTTCAAGCCAGCCAGTATATTTGCAAACATTGCAACCTTTGCCATCGCATATAGAACAAGTTACATCTGCTTCTGCCGACGGTTCTGTGAAAGGGAAGTATGACGGTCTGATTCTTATTTTTGATTTTGGTCCGAAAAATTCTTTTGCAAAAAACAGCAATGTTTCTTTTAAATCAATAAAAGACACATTTTCATTAACATAAAGACCTTCAATTTGATGAAACATAAAATGAGAACGAGCCGAAATATCTTCATTTCTGTATGTACGTCCCGGAATAACCACTTTAAACGGTGGTTTATGTTTTTCCATAAATCTGATTTGACCATTTGAAGTGTGTGTACGAAGCACAACATCAGGATTTTTTTCCACAAAAAAAGTATCCTGCATATCTCTGGCGGGATGTTCCGGCGGGAAATTCAAAGCTGTAAAATTATGCCAGTCATCGTCAATTTCTGGAGTTTCGATAGTAACAAAGCCGATTTTTTCGAAAATGTCCAAAATTTGACGTCGGACAACGGTAACTGGGTGTAAACTGCCCAAAATTATATTTTCTCCGGGTAAACTTAAATCAATGTCAATATTTGAGTCGGCTTGTTGTTCAATTGATTCTTTTATTGAAGCATATTTTTGTTCAACATTGTTTTTTAGATTGTTCAAAACCTGTCCGAATTCTTTTTTTGATTCGGGAGGAATATTTCTAAACTCGTTGAAAAAATTAGTAACAATACCGTTTTTTTTCGATAAAAACTTGTTCTTAAATGCTTCTAATTCATCAGATTTATTAGTTGAAAAAGAATTTACTTCTTCGATATATACTTTTATTTTGTCAATCATATATTTGTTTATAAAGTTGAAAATGTGTAAAGTTATTTGTTGAAAATAAGTATTTTTAATGATTTTCTGAATATTTATATACAATAAAGTATAAGTATCAGAACGGATAGAAAACTATTCAATAATTGTGATAGTTATAATTTTAACGTCTTCTGTCGGACGCTCATTATTTGTCATAACTTTTGATATTTCCACAGCTATTTCAACACCTTCAATAACTTCGCCAAAAACAGTATATTGACCATCTAAAAACGGAGTTCCTCCAATTGTTGTATATACTTTTCGTTGTTCATCGGTAAATTTTGTGGACATTTTGCTTTCAAATGTGTTTAATTCCGCATCAGTATAAACTTTTCCGGTAACAATGTAAAATTGTGAGCCCGAAGAACGACGGGTTGGATTCAATTGGTCGCCTATACGTGCAGCACTTAAAGCACCTTTTTTGTGAAAATATTTAGGTGTAATTTCAGCAGGAATAGTATAACCCGGACCACCGTTTCCAAGAGCCTTTCCGGCAGGTGCATCTTTTGAAAGCGGGTCGCCTCCCTGAATCATAAAGTCTTTTATTACTCTGTGGAATAATAATCCATCATAATAATTCTGATTGATTAGACTGATGAAGTTTTCTTTGTGATAAGGTGTTCCTGCGTATAGAATTGCAGTCATATCACCCATACTTGTTTTAATAAGAATTTTAGTGTCTTTTTCTGAGTTCATATCCTGAGCATAATTAGTTAAAAACAAAGTTGAAAGAAATAAAGCCGTTAAAAAAAATTTAATTGTTTTCATTTTGGTAATATTTTGAATTTCAAGTTGTTATAATCTAAAACATTTGTTTTTTAAAAACTACAAAACTAAGATTATCAAACGATTTTACAAAATTAATTTAGAAAATTATGTTTTATTTAGAAGCTAAAAAAGTTCTAACCTTCGGGAAATAAAAAAGGTTTAATAATTTGAGTCATATATTTATATCCCAGACTGCTGGGGTGAACTCCATCGTCAGCATTAATAAATTCAGCTTTAACAGAGCCGTCTTCGTTCAAAAATCCTGAATAAATGTCGATATAATTAAGATAATCCTCTGTTTGACAGTAATCTTTGAACATTTCATTTGCAATTTTGAAATAATGGCAATTAGGTTTTCTATAAACAGAACATTTTATTGATATAAAATTTATTTGAGCCTCGGGTTGATGATTATGTGTAATTTCAACAATTTTTTTAAAATCATCTAATACTTTATGTATTTTATTAATATTTTTTCCGACACCATTGTCTCCTTCGTAGATAAATATTTTTTTGAATTTGTATTTTAAAATGAGGCATTCATTAAACATAAGAAGTTGAGCCATTGTAGAGCCACCAAAACCTCTGTTTAAAGCTTTTTTGGGTTTCATATCTTCTTCAAGTGTTTCCCAACGTCTGATTGAAGAGCTGCCAACGAATAAATTAATATCATCGTCAGGAAAATGTTCATTATCTTGACGATTGAAAAGATTAAACTGTTTTTTGTACATAATTTATTTTTCCCAGATAATTTTTTTGCCGAAGCCTAATCTGTTGTCTGTCATTTTTATAAATCTAAGTTCGACATACCACAAAGCAGTGTTTTTCAAAATTGCAAAAGGAAAACGTTTTAGATATATTTTTTTATATTTTTTCAATAAATTATCTTTGGCTTCGAACATATATCCGTTAAACTGGATCCCTTGAATTTTGTCGATTATCATAGTTTCTAAAACAATGCTTCCGCTTACATAATTATTAATTTGTGCATCTTTTATATGTTTTGTTTCTACATCAGAAGTAAAAATTAAAACATTATCATCTTGACTGTATGTATAGAAACAATTGCAAGAATAAGGTTTGTTATCAACTGATGTTGAAAGAGTTAAAACGTGATGTTCTTTTATAAACTCAATTATTATGTTATCTAAATCCATTTGCGATAAATTTTAGGCAAAGATAAAATCAATAATTCACAATAATGAATGTTAATAAATGTATTTTGTTTAATCATTTTTTATCTATATTTTTGAAGCGGTAAATGAAGTTGTAAATCAATAAAAATCAATAAATTATGTTTTCCGGAATAGTTGAAGAAACAGGAAAGGTCGTAAAAATAGAAAAAGAAGGTACGAATTATCATTTTTATTTGACTTGTTCGTTTGTAAAAGAGTTAAAAATTGACCAAAGTATGGCACACAACGGTGTTTGTTTGACAGTTGTAGATGTTAAAGATGATTTTTACAAAGTTACAGCGGTTCAAGAAACGCTTGATAAAAGCAGTCTGGGACAATTGAAAGTTGGTGATGAAGTTAATCTTGAACGCAGTATGAAACCCGACAGCCTGCTTGACGGGCATATTGTTCAGGGACACGTTGACCAAACGGCTGAATGTATAAAAGTCGTAGAGCTTGACGGAAGCTGGTATTTTACATTCAGATACGATAAATCGAAAGGCAATATAACTGTTGAAAAAGGCTCAATTTCTGTTGATGGCGTTAGTTTGACAGTTGTAAACTCAAAAGAAGATACTTTTCAGGTTGCAATTATCCCGTTTACATATCAGGTAACTGTTTTTCATAATTATAAAGTGGGGTCGGTAGTAAATCTTGAATTTGATATTATTGGTAAGTATATTCAAAAAATTGTAAATCAATATTTGGAAAATTTAAAAATTGACAGAAAATAACCCGAAATTTTTACTATATTTGAAAAAAAATACGATGGAAACTATATTGAATGATAAAAAACTTTTAGAAATTTATAAAAAATTTCCCAAAGAATTAAAAATTGCAGTAACTGCTTTTATAGAACTTTTAGTGAATAAAGAAGAATTGTGTTTTTTTGAAAAAGAAAAAAAAAGTTTTTTTGGTATTATGAAAGGATAAATTAAGTATATGTCCTCTGATTTTGATGAACCTATTGAAGATTTTAAGGAGTATATGTAAATATGAAAATTTTGATATTTTTTAATAACCACATAGACACATAGTTCACATAGATTATTAAAAATGTTATTTTGTAACAATCCCTAAGTATAATCAGTATTTGGGAAATAGCCATTAAACAAAATATCGGTAAAATCGAGTTAAAATACGAATTAGAAGATTATGTGAACGTTTGGAAATCAAATGGTGGTAAAATTTTAAATTTGAACGAAGAAAATATATATAAATATAAAGTTTTAGTGTTACATCATCTTGATCCTTTCGATAGAATGCTCATTGCACAGGCTTTGACAGAAAATTTGTCAATTATAAGTTCTGATACAAAATTTGATTTATATCAAGAAATCAATAGAATGTGGTAAAAAAACGAAAACAATAAATGATTCCAAAAGAAACAGTAGATAAGGTTATTGCTACTGCCGATATTGTTGAAGTTGTCAGCGATTTTGTCAATCTTCATCGTGCCGGTGTTAATTATAAAGGATTATGCCCTTTTCATAATGAACGGACTCCATCGTTTACCGTTTCACCTGCCAAGCAGTTTTTTAAATGCTTTGGTTGTGGTGAATCAGGCACTTCCGTTGGATTTGTAATGAAGCACGAAAATCTGACCTACCCCGAAGCTATTCGTTGGCTTGCAAAAAAATACAATATTACGGTTGAAGAAAGAGAGCTTTCTGCCGAAGAAATAGCTCAAATGAAAGAGCGTGAAAGTATTACAGTTCTTAATACTTTTGCTCAAAAACTTTTTACAGAAAACCTTACAAATACAGAAGAAGGAAAAATTGTCGGACTCAGTTATTTCAAAAAAAGAGGATTTACCGACGAAACTATTCATAAATTTCAGCTTGGATATTCCTTAGATGCCAGAACTTACTTGTTAGACAAAGCAGTAGAAAAAGGACATCAACCCGAAATGCTTGAAAAGGCTGGTTTGGTCATCGAAAAACAACCAGATGCTTTAACAAAAATAATTTCGAGCAAACAAAAATACTTCGACAGATTTCGTGCACGAGTGATGTTTCCTATTCATTCATTATCCGGCAATGTTATCGCTTTTGGCGGACGTACATTAAAGCAGGACAAAACCCTTGCAAAATATCTGAATTCGCCCGAAACAACCGTTTATCACAAACGTAATTCTTTATACGGAATCTATTTCGCCAAAAATGAAATAGTCAAACAAAACAAATGTTTTTTAGTCGAAGGATATACAGATGTTATTTCATTCCACCAAAAAGGAGTTACAAATACAGTTGCTTCTTCCGGTACATCGCTTACAGAAGAGCAAATAAGGATAATCAGACGTTTTACAAGAAATTTAACTTTGATTTTTGACGGCGACAATGCCGGTATTAAAGCCGCAATCAGAGGGGTAGATTTGGTTTTGCAGGAAGATATGAACGTCAGAATTGTTGTGCTGCCACCCGAAGACGACCCTGATACTTTTGCTCAAAAAAATTCTACCGCCGATTTAAAAGAATATATCGAAAAAAATGAAACTGATTTTATTATTTTTAAAATCAATCTTTTCAGCCAAGATATTCAAAACGACCCGATTAAAAAATCAGCTGTCTTAAAAGAAATAGTTAAATCCATTTCCGTAATCCCCGACCAGATAAAAAGAGACAGTTACATTAAAGAGACTTCCGTTTTGATGAACATTAAAGAAGAGATTCTTTTTTCGGAAGTTTCTAAAGAAATTAAAAATTATTCTCAACAAATTAATAACGTCAGCGAAGCATCTTCTGAAGTTTCAAAAAGAACACCTGATATTCCGACTTTTGTTGAAGAAACTTCTTTGCCCGAAGAAGAGCAGCTTGTTTATTTCCTGTTGAGATTCGGGAAAAATTTAATGAATATGCAAGCTCACTCAAAATTGACAGTTGCAGATTATATAATTCAAGAGATTGAATCAGAAAAAGGCTTTAAGAATATTATATTTCAAAAAATTTTTGAAGAATATCAATCTTTAATTCTTTCAAATCAAGAAATTGATGCTAAATATTTTATGAATCATCAAGATGATTTGATAAGAGAAACCACAACAAGAATTCTGAGCAAAGAACAGCCTTTGAGTAAGATTTGGGAACGTAACGGAAATCAAATAGAAAAACCTGACGATACCTATTCGCAAGATGTTCATAAAACGATAATTGCTTTTAAATTAAGGTTAATACATATCTATTTAGAAAATAATAATAAAAAATTACAAGATTCTAATTTAGATGATGATACAATAAAATCGATAATGAATCAAAGTAAAGAAGCCCAAAAAGTTCAACAACAACTTATGGAAATTGGCGGGAAAAGAAATATTTATTTATTTTAAAAAAATGGCTTAAATCTATTAAGCCACTTTTTGTTTATTTTTTTGTAATTTCATAAATAACTCCTCTTTCTCTCTGATAGTTCAGAATATCTTCAAGATTATTATTATTTTGAGCTATAAATTCAGGAGGACATATTCCTATTCTGCTGAATTTGTTGTTCAGAACAAGCTCAGCAACTGATGTTGCCGAATATCCTGTTGTTCTTGCCATAGAAATAGTTTTTGTTTCTCTGCAATATTTATCGTACAAATCATATTGGTATTCAACTTTTTGTCCATTTTCTGTGCCTGATATTTTGATTCTCATAACCGTAAAATCTTCTTCACCTTCTTTTAACTGCCATATCGGAAACAAAAGTTTAGTTGTAAGGTCAATGGGACGAATTTTAATGCCATTAACATCAATGTAATCATAAGAAAAAAATCCGGTATGTCGTAAAACTCTCAGATAATCAATAGTTCCTGGGTAGCGTAATGTTTTTTCAATCATATTAGGAATATGCGGCATAGTTTTGATTATTGAACGTAAACCGTCTGAATTCCAGCTTTCGAGAGTGCCGGCTTGTTCAAATTCGACTAATTCTGCATCTGATAGAGCTTCACGGACAACAAGCTGACTATTTACAACATATCTTGCCGGTCTGATATATTCTTCAATAACATCAATAGGCGAAAAAACAGCTTTGTACTCATAAGGATAAGTCCTGACAAAAGGCAAACCGCCAACAAGACATTCGTAATTTTCAACTTTCATCAAGGCATCGTGATGACCAAGAATAATATTGCCCATTCCGGGAGCTACGCCACAATCTACAACTGCCGTAACATTATGTTTTTTAGCTAATTCGTCTAATTCAAAGGCATCTTCAGGAAAAAATGCAATATCAACAACGTTTTTGTTGTTTTCGATTATTCTTTTCAGAGATTTAAAGCCCATAAAACCCGGTACTGCATTTATTACCAAATCAGCATCTTTAATGTTTTTGTCTATTTCGTCAGGTTTTGATAAGTCTGCAACTGATTTTTCGATATTTTCAGGGATTTTTTTCAGGCTTTCGGGGTTAAAATCAACTGCCAGCACTTTGTTTTTTTTAGCCAAGTCAATTGCAATGGCACTGCCAACACGACCTATTCCGAGAACTGTTATTTTTTTCATTTCATTATTTTTTACCTAACTTTAATTGAAAATTTCACACTACAATCTCAAATTACTGATAT
>DYKL01000370.1 GCA_020722645.1 Acetofilamentum sp.
TATCGGTTATTAAAAGAAAACAAATCAGCAAATTTTGATATAAAACTAAAAATTAAATAAATTTGCACAATAATTTAAAAAATAATAATGGCAACAGGAAGAACGATTAGTGCAAGTTTTTTAACTGATTTTGATAAAAAAGTCATTGAATTGTGCGAAAAAATATCTGATACAATTTTCAATTCAATTACAGATAAAGACAAACAAAAATTATTCAAAAAAGAATACGGAAAAATTTCACTAACAAGAGATGGTGGTTTAGGACTTGGTGCAGGCAAATTACAACGTGATGCTATTTGCACTCGTGGAAGACAAGGAAAAGCACCATATTCAAACAGAAATTTGAGATGGCATCCGTTAATTGTTGCAGAAAATTCTGTAGAATATGCAAAGGAAATTGAAAGAATTGAGATTGACGGCGAAGATGAAAGTCAAGTTTTAGTATTTGTTATAAAAAACTCAAAAGGCAAAGAAGAGAAATATCCATCGGATAAAGTTCACGAATTGCCTGAAAGATATGTTGCTTTGCCAAAACATTGGATGCCGCATATTGATAAATTAAAAAATTGGTCTGATACGCTTTGGACACAAAATTCTTGTGTGATACCTACTTACGAATGTTGCGATTGGTTTCAATCGGTCGAGACTTATGCTATTCTTGGAATTTCAGTTGCTGTTGCTTTTTACGACGTTGATTTTAAAACGCTTTATGCCGAGATTGAGAATATTCTTAAAAGTCAAACAGTTGATAAAACTATAAAATTACCTTCCAAATTATTTCCCACCGATAAAAAAGATATTATTTGTTGTCCGATTTGCAAAAAAACAATTTCATCAAATTTAAACGAATTTCGAAAAGAAGAACGCCCTGCAACTTGGCAACCCGCTTGGCGAAGTTCAAAAAAAGAAGAAGGCGAAGATGCAAGTAATCAAATTATGCACGTTAGTCCGTTGATTGAAACGGAAATACGGCATACCGCTAAAAATGTTAGATACGGGCATCGTTGGTGTAACGTTGCAATGACAGACCATTCACTCGATGAAACACTTGATTTTATGGAATTTGTTGTTAAAGCACATAATCGTTGCAAATAATGAAAAGTAATACTATGAATTTATTTTTATCGGCAGAGTTAAATCGTCCTAAAAGATTGATTTACAAGCATAATTTGATACCAATCAACAATTTAAAAACCGTATTTCGCGAAATTCGAGATTATTTTGCAGGAAATGTTACAGGTATTACAAGAGATGAAAAAATTGCACAAAACATAATGCGTTTATTGTTTTGTAAAATTTTCGACGAAAAAAATACAAAAGAAAATGATTTAGTTGAGTTTGGAAATCGACCAAATGAAAATGAAAACGATTTTGCGCAACGCATAATTCAACTTTTTGAAAATGTAAAACAAAAATATTCAGATATTTTTGAAACGGACGAAACGATTGAAATTCAAGCAAAAGATTTGTCGTTTATTGTTTCAAAAATGGAAAATAATTCGTTGTTAAATGCTGATAGAGATATAATTGCAGATGCTTTTGAAGAGTTAATCGGAACAGGATTTCGTGGTGGCGAAGGTCAATTTTTTACACCCCGAAATATTGTGCAAATGATGATTGATATTCTGCAACCAAAAGCAAATGAAAAGATTATAGACCCCGCTTGTGGTAGTGGCGGATTTATTGCACATATTTTAAAACATTTTATTAAAAATAACGAACATCAACATTTTATCTTTGGAATTGACAAAGATTTATTTTTATCTAAACTTGCGAAAATTTATTTAACACTTTTGGGCGAAAGTGAATATCATATATTTTGCGAAAACAGTTTAGAAATTCCGAAAACTTGGAACGTAGAAACTCAAAAACATATAGAATTAGGAACTTTTGACTGTATTTTAACAAATCCGCCTTTTGGTGCAAAAATTCCTGTTGTAGGTAACGATTTATTGCGTCAATACGAATTAGGTTTTTACTGGAATAATGATGGTGAAAAGTGGAATTTAACAAAAAACATTAGAGATAAGCAACCACCTCAAACGCTTTTTATTGAACGAATTATACAACTTTTAAAAGACGGTGGAAGAGCAGGAATTGTGTTGCCCGAAGGCATATTTGGAAATCCGTCAGACCGTTATATTTGGGAATTTATACGAAAATATACATCAATTATTGGTATTGTTTCGCTTTCACAAGAAACATTTCAGCCAAGCACTCACACAAAAACAAGCATCGTTTTTTTGGAAAAGAAAACCGAAAAACGTCAAAAAATATTTATGGCTATTGCAAAGGCAATCGGACACAATAAAAACGGGAAAGAAGTTTATAAAATAAACAAAGACGGTTCATTTATACTCGATAAAAATTATAATAAAATATTAGATGATGATACACCTGAAATTGCAGAAAATTTCAAGAAATTTTTAAACAACGAACCTTTTACCGAAAGTCATCTGGGTTTTACGGTTTTAACTTCGGAAATAAAAGACAATATTTTTATACCCGAAAATTATAATCCTGAATTAAAACTAAAATTAATCAATTTAGAAAAAAGCGGTAAATACAAATTAGTTACAATTGGTGAATTGGTAAATAAAGGAATTTTACAAATAAAACGTGGTAACGAAATCGGCTCACAATACTACGGAACGGGACAAGTTCCATTTGTAAGAACCACAGATATAGTAAATTGGGAAATAAAAATTGACCCTGTAAAAGCCGTTGCAGATGAAATTTACGAAAAATATAAAAAATCGCAAGACATTCAAGTGAACGATATTTTGTTTGTAAATGATGGGACTTTTTTAATAGGTCGCTCTGCAATGGTTACAAAATTAGACGTTAAATGTATAATTCAAAGCCATTTGCGGAAAATAAGAGTTGTAGAAAATGAAGAACTAACGCCATTTTATTTATTTTATTTGTTAAATTCAAAGGTTGTTCAAGAGCAAATATCAAAACACACTTTTGTTCAGGCAACACTTTCAACATTAGGAAACAGAATAATGGAATTAATATTACCTGTTCCAACTGATAGACAAGAAATTGATAGAATTTCAAACGAAATAAAATCAATAATTAATAAGAAATGCGAAATTAGAGAAAAAACACTTGAAGTGATTGATAATAGCATATAAATAATTGATAATAAATAAAATAAAACACGATAACATTGACTTGAACCTAATTGCGGGCTATGGTTCAAATATTGACAAAAGAGC
>DYKL01000371.1 GCA_020722645.1 Acetofilamentum sp.
GAAATATTACTCTTGATATGTCCGGGAACTGTAATGACGGAGTAATTTATGGTGCAACATGGACTTCTGGAAAATATGATAAAGCGTTATTATTCAATGGAAGTAATTATGTTGATTACGGCAACAGTAGGAGTTTAGAATTGACTGAAGCGGGGACTATAGAAGTATGGGTTAAGATATATTATGTTAATACTTTTTGGCATATAATGGGAAGAGGAGCACTTGCTGGCTGGGACACAAATGGATATTCAATATGGTATCATAAGGATAGGGGTAAAATTATGGGCACTATAACTGATAGATCAGATCAGAACATACATAATTCAATATCCTTTGGAAAACCAAGTGCGGGTACTTGGCATCATTTTGCATTTGCATGGGATGGTACTTACTTATATGCTTATCTCGATGGTGATCAAATCTCTAAAATAAAACAGACCATTAAGGCTGGAATGACTAATACTAGTTTTTTAGTTGGTAAAACTGATACAAGCAATATATTTTTCAACGGCACAATAGACGAAGTAAAAATCTACAACCGTGCATTAACAAACGTAGAAATCAAAGCAGAATACGATTATCAATTCAAATACAATTCTTTAAAATCAAAAAATTCGAATTGTACGAACAATTCAGAATGCAAGACAAACAACTGCTTTAAAGGATTATGCAAAGATATGAGATACTGCGAAAATCATTCCGATTGTTTTTCCTGTCATTATTGCGATATTGAAAACAACAAATGCAGACCTTTAAAAGAGATTGGAGTTCAATGTTTGGATGATGTAGAATGCAAAACAAAAATCTGTGCCGAAGGAATATGCAAAAAAGAGAGAGATGAAAAAAGAGGTGAAGCAAATTTACCACGGCCTGAAAATAAAACAAGTAAAGGAAAGTTATATATAAACGAAGTAAATAAAACTAAGGTTGAGTGTAATTTTGATTTTGATTGCCTTCCTGCAAAATACTGCGACAAAGATAATAAATGCAAAAATTTAAAAGATGAAAATTTTGCATGTTCAAAGGATACCGAATGTAAAACAAACAATTGTTATTGGGGAATATGCAAGGACGATGGCTATGTTGCAATATGGAATTTCATTATTGGAACATTTATGCTCGTCTTTACTGTGCTTATATTTTTCCTGCCCGGATTTGTACTGACATTAATAAAAAAAGGAATTCCAATGTCAGAAAGAATTCCGATATCCATAGGATTAGGTCTCGCTTTGAACATTCTGGGAATCTTTGTTTTAAATAAATTTTTCGGCGTTCCCATAAATTTCCTAACTATATTTATATATGCGTTCTCTTTTGTTACCTTTGGCGCATTGTTCTATTATTTTAAAAATGAAAAACATATCAAGTCCGAAAATTTTAAATTTAAAGAGCACATTAAAGAATATCTTAACAATATTAAAAACGATCGCCTGAAAATTTTAAATTTATCTATTCTGTTATTTGTTTTACTTTTCACCTTTTTCCTTCAATACGGAATCCATTCCGATTATGACTTTCCTTTTCATACCGATGAATGGCAACATTTGGCAAGAGCAGTCCAGATTATAGACACACAAACAATTCCGGATGTTGACCCTTATTACAATAAATATCCCATCGGAGAAATGGATCTTGAAATCGGCTTTCATGTGTTCCTGGCTGAATTTTATATATTGTCAAATCAGGATCCTGTCTTATTTTACAAATTTTTACCCGCGATATTCAGCATGCTTGCAGGACTAATGATTTTCCTGCTTGTCAGAAAAATAACCAAAAATTTTTATGCAGGAATATTGTCGGTCTTGTTCTTTGCATCGTTAAAATCAACAATCGGAATTTTAGGGGTGTGGTTTTTTGTTCCTTTGAGCATGGATTTTATGTTCATATTCCTATTCTTTTATTTATACCTTGAAGGAATGAGAAGAAATTCAGCAATATTTTTGTTCTTTTCAGTTCTGATTATATCAACAATTGCTTTAATTCATCCGCAGTCCGCTTCGTGGATATATCCGGTAATAATTCTTTATCTACTATTATTCGCTATTAGGAACATTTTGAAAATAAATTTAACAAATATTTTGAAATTCAAAAATGCAATTTTCGGAAATATTTTGCTCTTTTCTTTACCTTTTCTCTCGTTTATTTACTTTTTTAAAATTTTATGGAAGGGAAGTTTTGAAGCAACAATGGACTTTTTTTTAAAGGAATTTATCGTTTTCAGGGGATGCCCAGCCGAAAGAGGAATATGCGAGCCAAACTTTATACCAACTTTTTACGGAACTGTCGCATTTATTCTGGCAGTTGTTGGGCTTGCATATCTTATTTACAAATTTATAAAAAACAATGGAGATGCTAAATTTAATTCGTTATTGCCGCTCGCATGGATTTTCGGACTGATGTTTTTAATATCAACGCTTTATATAGAGCCGATTGGAAAAGCAGTTGCTTCCCTGATGGGAATACAATATTCCCCTTTTACTTTGCTTACTGGAAGTATCAGATTGTTTTATGAGACATTTTTGTGCCTTGCCGTATTATCAGGGATTGGTTTATATGCAATTATAAAATTTATTTATGTGCGAATTAAAAAAACAAATTTCAATCAAAGGCAAAAAGGTATTGCATTTATTTTGATAACACTTGTAACAGGCATCATTATTTTTGCAAGCGTATTTACCGGTTATTATGATTTAAAGCCAAAAATTTATAAAGATATTGACAATGACGATTATAAAGCAATAAAATGGATTGAAAAAAATTTCGGACAATATAATATTATATTTGCACGCTCTCACATTTCAGAAACGATTTATCCCATAAGCAAAAATTATGTCGTTGCCATAACTTCGCATGCAAAGATTCCGACAACAGGAGAAAGAAACAGCGATGTTTATTCGTTCTTTATAGGTGACTGCAATACAAAAAGAAAAATTTTAGAAAAATATAATGCAAGCTTTGTTATTGAAAAGTATCCGATAAAGTGTGATTTTTTGGAAGAAATTTATAACAAAGGAGTTTATGTTTATAGGGTTGAAAAAAATTAAATTTAATTTTTTATTGTTTATTTTATTAGACATGTTGCAAAATAACTTTTTCACCTTTAAACTCCTTTAAATTTTATCAGTTTTCGCATTTAAAATTTTTAATTTGCAACAATTCTATTATCTTGTGTAAGAATAAGGTTTTGTTTAGTGTGAACAAGGAAGGAATTT
>DYKL01000372.1 GCA_020722645.1 Acetofilamentum sp.
ATTCAACAATTTTGCAAAGATATAAAAACTATACTAAATTAACAATACCAAAAAATATATTGATATGATAAATCTGGAAGGTGTTTTCCACCTGACAGTTGAACTTCAACCCTTAATTCGCATTTACAATTTAGCTTTATTTCCCAAAATTAAACACAATATTTATAAAAACAAAAAAATAATTCTTATTTGCAAAAAATACAATCTTTTTCCTTACATTATAAAAGACATATTTTAAATAATGATAAAAAAAACCATAACAAAAACATCTTTATATCCACAAATTTATGTCACTTATTCTGCCGTCAATAAAAAATTGGATATTTTTTGCAATTCCATCAACAAGTTTTTGTCGGGCTTCTTTTGATGTCCAAGCAATGTGAGGTGTTATAAAAATATTGGGGGCATTGAACAAGATATTGCCGTCTTTCGGAGGTTCTTTTGTCAATACATCAACAGCAGCACCAGATATAATGTTTTGATTTAAAGCAATATACAAATCCTGCTCATTAACTATTCCGCCTCTTGCAATATTCAACAAAAACGCTGATTTTTTCATCATTTTCAATTCTTCGATAGTGATAAGGTTTTCGGTATCCTGATTCAAGGGACAATGAATTGTCAAAAAATCAGATTCTTTAAGCACATCAACAAAATTCAAACGTTCGTTATTTTCAGATGTGTCGTTTTTTCTTTTGGAAATTAAAATATTCATTCCAAATGCTTTTGCAATCTCTGCAACTCGCTTTCCGATAGTTCCGTATCCTATAATGCCCAGATTCTTTCCTTTCAATTCAAAAAACGGAAAATCCAAACAGGTAAATATCTGTGAATTTTGCCAATAATTACTTTTTATATAATTATGAAAAGGAATAATAGAATTACTGAATGCCAAAATATAAGCAAAAACGTGCTGAGCAACTGATTCTGTTGAATATGCTTTGACATTGCAAACAACAGTATTATATTTTTTTGCCAAACAGACGTTAATGTTGTTATAACCGGTAGCCGCAACACATATAAGTTTCAAGTTTTTTGCCGCTTCAAATTCAGGGTAATCAATAATAACTTTGTTTGTAATAATTACATCAGCATTAGCAATTCTTTCAACTGTTTCGTTACGTTTTGTTGTTTCGTAAAAAGTTACAGTCCCAAATTTTTTTATGACATCAAGTTTAACATCTTTCCCTAGTGTAGCACCATCTAAAATTGTTATTTTCATATTTTATTGTTTTAATCAAATTTGCTAATTTATTTTATTTTTGTCCAAAAATCAGAAAATTTTTTCGAAATAAAAATGATAAAGAACAAAAAACAATTACTAATTTATCTTTTCGGCTCAATTGCTTTATTATTCATAATTGTGCCGGTTTTGAATATGTTTTTTGAGACAAAATTGGATATTTTTTTTGAAACAACAAGAGATTCAGAAGTAAAAGACAGTATTTTTTTAACTTTATCAGTTTCTTTTATTGCTACGCTGATTTGTTCATTTTTTGCGGTACCTTTGGCTTATATTATAGCAAAAAAATCATTCAGATTCAAAAATTTTTTTCTTGGAATTATAAATATTCCAATTGTAATCCCCCACTCTGCAGCAGGAATAGCTATATTAGGTTTAGTTTCGCGTGATACGTTTATTGGCAAAACTGCTTCGGCTTTCGGATTGAGTTTTGTTGACAGTCCTCTTGGAATCGGTATTGCTATGGCTTACGTAAGTCTGCCTTTTTTGATTATTTCTGCTGTAAACGGTTTTTCGGAAGTGCCTGAAAAATTGGAATATGCAGCAATGAACTTAGGTGCAAATCCCAGACAGGTTTTTTTTAAAATTTCATTACCATTGTCAAAACAATCTGTTTTTTCAGGCTTAATGCTGATGTTTTCTCGCGGTATCAGCGAATTTGGTGCTGTTATAATGCTGGCTTATTTTCCGACTATTACTCCGATTTTAATTTACGAAAGATTTACTTCATTTGGATTGATTTATGCGAGACCGGTTGCTGTTATTTTTGTTATTATTTGTCTGAGTTTCTTTCTTATTTTTTATTTACTGACAAACAAAAACAAAAAAGATTAAAATGCTTGAAATCAGAAACTTAAATAAAAGATTAAAATCATTTACTCTAAATAACATTTCTTTGTTTGTCAAACAAGGAGAATACCACGTTTTATTAGGTCCTTCGGGTTCGGGAAAGACTTTACTGCTTAATATTATTGCAGGTTTTATTAAACAGGATTCCGGCGAAATACTTTATAATTCAATAGAAATTTCAAAATTCTCTCCGGGCAACCGAAAAATATCATATTTATTGCAAGATTTAGCTTTATTCCCTCATTTAACTGTTTACGAAAATGTTGCATTTCCTTTAAAAATAAAAAAAATTGACAAAAAACAGATTGATGAAAAAGTTTTAAAATATTTGGAATTTACCGAAATTTTAAATCTTAGAGACAGAAGCATCAACAAATTGTCAGGAGGAGAAAAACAACGTGTTGCATTAGCAAGAAATTTAATAACCGAGACAAAATTATTACTTCTTGACGAGCCTTTTTCAGCAATTGACAGTCAATTGAAATTATCTTTAAAAAAACTGTTGAAAAAAATTTCCGAAACCGGTATTACTATAATTCACGTAACTCACAACATAGAAGAAACTTATAATCTGGCAGACAAAATATCGGTTATTGAAAACGGGTATATTATACAGAGCGACAAATTAGAAAATATCGTTGAAAAACCAAAAAATAAATTTATAGCTTCGTTCAGCGGTTATAAAAACTTTTTTTATTGCCAAAAAGACAAAACAAATGATAATTTTATAACAATTTCAGACATTTCTAATGGTAATAAATCTTTGAAAATTGAGACTGAAAGTGATTATACAAACCAGCAATTTGTAATTATTGAAAGTAATAATATTAATTTGTCCAAACAAAGACCGCAAAACATTCAAAAAAATGTATTTGAAGGAGAAATTATATCTATTTTCAGAGAAGAAACCGGTTATGAAATTGAAGTCGATACAGGCTTGATTTTTTGGGTAAAAATGACAAATAAAGATTTTTTAGATTTGAATTATAAAACAGGCGATAGAATAATTATGTATATCCACCCAAAAACAATAAAAATTTATTAGACATAAATATTATAAATTTTTTGCATATTAAGACGTTTCAAGTTTGCCAATTATTTGTTTGTACGTCA
>DYKL01000373.1 GCA_020722645.1 Acetofilamentum sp.
AACTATGCACTATGCACTATGCACTATTAACTATGCACTATGCACTATGCACTATTAACTATGCACTATTAACTATGCACTATGCACTATGCACTATGCACTATTAACTCAATAATATGAAAGCTATAATTCTAATAAATAAATTGTCTGAAAATCCTCTACCTGACGAACTTGATGTGCTGGAACAAGTAAAAGTAGTTGAACAGAGCCTTATAGAACTTGGGCATAAAGTAGAAAGGGTTTTTATGGATATAGACCTTAAACAAGCAGAAAAAGACATTCTATCGGCAAAACCCGATTTTGTGTTTAATTTGTATGAAGGGACTAAAGGTAAAACAGATATGTTGTATCTTGCAGCAGGATTATTGCAGAATCTCAAAATTCCATATACCGGATGTGGGGTTGATAGTATTTTTATTACGGCAGATAAAGCATTGACAAAGAAAATTTTAAAACTTAATAACATTCCGACTGCTGATTGGTATTTAGCAAAAGATTATAAAAAAATATCACATTCTAAAAAATACATAGTTAAACCTCTGATGGAAGATGCATCGGTAGGAATTACTGAAAAAAGTGTCATTAACGGTGATGATTTAGATGTAATTGACGATTATTTCAAACAATTTGGCAATAATTTTTTTATTGAAGAATATATTGACGGCAGAGAATTTAATATTTCGGTTGTTGTAAACGAAAACGGACATCAGATTTTAACACCGGCTGAGATAATTTTCAGCCATTTTCCCGAAAATAAACCGAAAATACTCGGTTACGAAGCAAAATGGGTCGAAAATTCATTTGAATATAAAAACACAAACAGAACTTTTGATTTTCCTTCAACGGATACAAATTTGCTTGAAAAAATTGATGAAATAGTTTCAGAATGCTGGAATGCTCTGAATTTGAGAGGTTATGCACGTGTTGATATTCGTGTTGATGAAAACAATCAACCTTTTGTTCTTGAAATAAATGCTAATCCCTGTATTTCAGCAGATTCAGGTTTTTACGCCGCAGTTGTAAAATCCGGTTTATCTTTTACTCAAATTATTGAACAAATTGTTGCTGATGCATTGAGAAATTAAAGTTCATCGTTAATTCGAGTTAGTTCATAAAGTTCATAAAGTATTAGCATTTAATTCAGGCTTTTAGACCCTTTCAGGGAACTTGGTACTTTATTAACAGACACTAATTAGAATAACACAACACATTGGGATTTGTAATTCAAATGCATTTAACTGTTTGATTTGTAGTTATTTTCGGATTTCAAATCCGCGAAAGCGTAAGTTTTGGTTAAATATTTGATTTAATGATATTTTCGGATTACAAATTACTAATGTCCGAAACCTTGTATTGACAATTTGCCGTTAGCCTTCTCATTCGCTTTGCGTCATTACGAGGCTTTGCGAAGTAATCTTAAACCCGAACCGGTTTTAACGAGTCAGCTACTTCGTTCCTCGTAGTGACGATTTGCTTCTTGCTTTTGCTTCGTACCTCGCAATGACGTTTGCCTCGCAGAGACGAAAAGTCTGGAGAAAAATGCAAGCAGCAAAACTTGGAGTTATTGTGGCTTTTAATACATAGTTTTAATCGAAATCAACTTTTTTAATTATTTTAAATTACAATTATAAAACGTAATGTGTTTAAATATAACGTTTTATGTTTCGGACAATAATGATTACAAACCCAAAAAAACAAATAGAAAAAAATTAAAATATGGAAAATTATAAATTAAGAACAGAACCAAATATAAATGATTTGTCGGCTGTCAGAAACATTCTACAGAGTTCCGGTTTTTTCAGACCTGATGAAGTTGACGTTGCTGTTGAGTTAGTGCAAGAAAGACTTGAAAAAGGAGCTGAAAGCGGTTACGAATTTATTTTTATGGATATTGACGATAGAACTGTGGCTTATGTTTGCTATGGCTTAATTCCTTGTTCTCTGATAAGTTACGATTTATACTGGATTGGAACTCATCAGGACTACAGAAACAAAGGGTTGGGAAAAATAATTCTGAAAGAAACCGAAGAAAGTGTACGAAAGCTCAACGGTAAAGCTATTTATATCGAAACTTCTTCAAAAGAAATGTATTTACCTACTCAAAAGTTTTACGTGAATAATAATTATGAATTAAAATTTATTTACGAAGATTTTTACGATATTGGTGACAGTAAATTTGTTTATGTGAAAAGATTCTAAAGGTTTTAAAAATATGCAAATTATTTGCTTCAAATTTGTTATATTAATTTTTTTCTTTTAAATTTGTAGTTGAAAAATAAATAAAATGTTAAAAAGGAGATTGAAAATATTTTTATGCTTGTTTTTTTTGTTTTTTTTAGCGGAAAACCAACTCAAAGCACAAGATGATATAAAACCCATAATTGACAGCATAGATAATCTGATAAATGATACTAATAAAGTAATTGCTTATAATGATTTAATCTGGAAGATTTGTAACTATGATTCTTTAAATTCTGCAAATTTAGCTCAAAAGAGTATTGCTTTGGCAACTGAATTGAATTATACCAAAGGAATTGCAACTGCACAGAAAAATCTTGCCGCATATTATTATTACAAAGCTTATTACCCCGAAGCTCTTGATTTGTATGAAAAAAGTTTAAGTAATTACGAAATAGCAAAAGACAAAAAAGGAATAGCAATTTCGTACAGAAATATTGGCAATATTCATTATCAAATCGGTAATTCGAATGTTGCGATACAATTTTATTTCAAAAGCCTCAAAATCAGAGAAGAAATTAAAGACACTATCGGAATGGGGAATACATATTCAGCCATTGGAGGTGTATATCAGAATATTGATGATTATCACGACTCTTCATTAGTTTATTTTAAACGTGCTCTTGATATTTTTTTAACTGCAAATGATTACTATAATGTAGCTTCTACATACTTAAATATAAGTATTGCATACCACAATTTTTTCAATGATATAAATTTCTTAACTAAGAAAAAAGATTCCACAAATCTTGACAGTTCTATTTATTATTCCAAAAAATGTATCAAAATAAGTGAAGAAATACAGGTTTTAAGGTTTGCGGCTTCTGCTTACGAAGTATCTGGTATGTGTTTTATTGAATTAAACGAAATGGATTCTGCATACTTTTATCTTAATAAAAGTGGCTCTTTTATGAAAAATTGTTGGTAAAATTTGACATTTTTGGCATAAAGTCG
>DYKL01000374.1 GCA_020722645.1 Acetofilamentum sp.
TATTTTTCTTTTTATCTTTGTATTGTCTAAAAAATAGTTTTTAGACTGAACTCATAAATTCAAACATAAAATTCTGTTAAAAAGTTTTTTAAAAATTCAAATTATCTAAAATTTCATCTTTCGGAATTACAGGGAAAGTAACTTTTAAATTTGGATTTTCTTTCATTGCTCTTTTAATTGCAAACATTGCACTTTCGTTTCTTGCCCAAGAACGACGACCGATACCGTTATTTACGTCCCAGTAAAGCATCATTTTTAAACGTCTTTCGGCATCTTCGCTACCGTCAAGAACCATACCGAAACCGCCGTTTATAACTTCGCCCCAGCCAACTCCGCCACCGTTGTGTATCGAAACCCAGGTAGCACCTCTGAAAGAGTCTCCTATTACGTTTTGAATTGCCATATCTGCCAAAAACATTGAACCGTCATAGATATTTGAGGTTTCGCGGAATGGTGAATCTGTTCCTGATACATCGTGATGGTCTCTTCCAAGTACAATAGGAGCTGATATTTCACCCGATTTTATTGCTTTATTAAAGGCTTCTGCAATTTTTATTCTGCCTTCTGCATCGGCATAAAGTATTCTTGCCTGCGAGCCTATTACAAGTTTATTTGCTCCGGCTTCTTCAATCCATTTGATATTATCCTGCAATTGCCCGATAATTTCTTTTGGTGCTGTTTTTTCTATTTCTTTTAGTATTTTTTCAGCTATTTTGTCTGACTTTTCTAAATCTTTAGGGTCTCCTGATGTGCAAACCCATCGGAAAGGTCCAAATCCATAGTCAAAAAACATCGGTCCCATAATATCTTCAACATACGAAGGATATATAAATTTGCCTGATTTATCAGTAATTTCTGCATTTGCTCTTTTTGATTCAAGCATAAAGGCATTTCCGTAATCCCAGAAATACATACCCTGAGAACTAAGTTTATTTATAGCTTTTACTTGCCTGCGTAAAGATTCTTTTATTTTTTCCTTGAATTTTTCGGGTTTTTCAACCATCATTTTGTTCGCTTCTTCAAAGCTTACATCTACCGGATAGTATCCACCTGACCAAGGATTGTGTAAAGATGTTTGGTCAGAACCAAGTTCAACTTTGACATTTCTTTCTGCCAGATTTTCCCACAAATCAACAATATTCCCTACGTAAGCCAAAGATACAGCTTTTTTTGTTTCTTTGTATTTGATTGCAGCATCAATAACTTTATTTACATCATAATAGAGTTCATCAACCCAGCCTTGTGTATATCTTTTTTCGGCGGCAGCAGAGTTAATTTCAGCCGTAATACTGACACAACCGGTAATTTTTGCAGCTTTTGGCTGTGCCCCGGACATCCCGCCCAGCCCGGAGGTTACGAATAAGATTCCTTCGAGACTGTTTTTAGGACTTGTCATAATTTTTCTACCTGCATTTAGAACGGTAATAGTAGTTCCGTGAACGATTCCTTGAGAACCGATGTACATATACGAACCTGCAGTCATTTGTCCGTATTGAGAAATTCCCAAAGCATAATATTTTTCCCAGTCTTCGGGTTTTGAGTAATTTGGAATAGTCATTCCGTTTGTAACAACAACACGCGGTGCATCTTTATGGGAAGGATACAAACCCATCGGATGACCTGAATACATTACAAGTGTTTGTTCTTCGGTCATTTCGGCAAGATATTTCATTGTCAAAAGATACTGGGCCCAGTTTGAAAAAACAGACCCATTGCCACCATAAGTAATTAGTTCGTGAGGGTGTTGAGCTACAGCAGGATCAAGGTTATTTTGAATCATAACCATAATTGCTGCTGCTTGCTTTGTCTTATGAGGGTATTCTTCAATATTTCTTGCATACATTTGATAGTCGGGTCGAAAACGATACATATAAATATGTCCGTATTTTTTTAACTCTTCGGCAAATTCGGAAGCTAAAACACCGTGAAATTTTTCGGGAAAATATCTCAGTGCATTTTTAACTGCAAGTTTTTTTTCTTCTTTGTTCAAAATATCTCTTCTGATGGGAGCGTGAGGTACAGCGTTATCAAATTCTTTCAGTTTTGGTAGTTCAGAAGGAATTCCTTCAAGAATTTGTTTTTGAAAATCGTTCATAATAATTTATTTAAGTTTTTGTTTATCAAATGTTTATTGTATTGTGTTTGTGTTTTCAAAATAAAAATAAATTTTTCAGAATAAAAATATTTTTGAACTCTTTTTTATGTTAACTTTGTAGAATTACAAAAATAACTGTAAATGAAAGTATTGGTTAAACCCAAGTTGTTGAAAATTATAAGTTTTGGTACCGCAAAAGCAATAGCACTTTTCCCTTTTATTTTGGTTTCGTCTGAAAAAGATAAAAATAACATAACAATGATAAATCACGAAAAAATTCATTTAAAACAGCAAACAGAACTTTTATTATTTTTCTTTTATTTTCTGTATTTTGTGTTTTTTTTGTTAAACTATATAAAATACGGGAATTTTCACAAAGCATATATGAATATTCCGTTTGAAAAAGAATCATATCAAAATGAGCAGGATTTGAAATACCTCAGCAACAGGAAGTTTTTGGCTTGGTTAAAAAAACAAAAAAAGCTGTCTGAAAATTTTTAAAATTGATTCAATGACAGCTTTTTATTTTACCTTAAATCCGCAAGTCTTTTCGTATTGATTCAATGATAGCTTTTTATTTTATAAAAAATTTTGATTATTTCTGACTTTTACCTTTTGAAGAATTAGTATTTGATTGTTGTTTCCCTTTATCATTTTTTTCTAAATTAGTTTCGTTTTCATCGTCAGCATCTTCTGGAGTTAAATCATCTAAATCTTCCAATTCTTCATTTTTTTCATCTTCCGGACTGTATTCTTCTAAAATTTCGTCAATCATTGCAGGAGTAACTGTAATAGTAACTAATTTTTGTTCGTGGTCGGTAAGTTTCCATTCTTCTTTTTCTTCTGAATTGCCAGTGTTTTTGTGATAAGCTCTAAATGCTAATCTTCTTGCGATATATGAAGTATTTACAGCTTTTCTGTTTGCTCCGTCGAAGAATTCTTTTCTGGCATTGTGTTGATAATCTTTGGCAGCAACCACACCACCTGTGTAAACCTTATATTCTTTAACAATTTTGTGCGTTTCTTTGATAACCTAATCTTTACAATTTTTAGGCACAATATCAAAAATTTTCAGAATTTCATT
>DYKL01000375.1 GCA_020722645.1 Acetofilamentum sp.
ATTCATAATTCATAATTCATAATTCATAATTCATAATTCATAATTCATAATTCAACATTCATAATTCGTAATTTTATGTCCAATATAGTAGCAATAGTAGGTCGTCCAAATGTAGGCAAATCGACTCTTTTTAACCGTCTTACAGAAACCCGTAAAGCAATAGTTCACGAAATGGAAGGTGTAACCCGCGACCGTCACTACGGAAAATGTATTTGGAACGGTGTTGAATTTTCGGTAATTGACACTGGCGGATACGTTGAAAATTCTGACGACATTTTTGAAAAAGAAATCAGCAAGCAGGTTTTATTAGCAGTCGAAGAAGCCGATGTTATCTTTTTTATGGTTGATGTTCAAACAGGCATCTGCGAACTTGACATTACTGTTGCCTCAATGTTGAGAAAAGCAGAAAAACCTGTTGTTTTGATTGTGAACAAAGTTGATAACATTGATAGACGTAATGAAGCTTATGAATTTTATTCTTTGAATTTTGAACATCTCTTTTTTGTTTCTTCAGTAAGCGGTTCAGGAACAGGAGAAATATTAGACCTAACTGTAACTTTGTTTAAAGAAGCTCCTACTGAAACTGATGACAAAGAAATACCTAGATTTACTATCGTTGGACGTCCGAATGTCGGGAAATCATCATTTTTGAATGTTTTGATAGGAGAAGAACGCAACATTGTAACACCAATAGCAGGAACAACAAGAGACACAATAAATACAAGATACAAAAAGTTCAACAAAGATTTTATTTTGATTGACACTGCCGGATTGAGAAAACGTAACAAAGAAATGGAAACCGTAGAGTTCTACTCTGTTATGCGTTCAATCAGGGCTATTGAAAATGCTGATGTTTGTTTTTTGATTATTGATGCAACACAAGGTTTTGAAAGTCAGGATATGAATATTTTCAGACTTATTCAAAAAAACCACAAAGGAGTTGTAATTTTGGTTAATAAATGGGACTTAATTGAAAAAGACAATCATACTCTAAAACAATACGAAAAGGCAATTATGCAAAAAATTGAGCCTTTTAATGATGTTCCGATTCTTTTTATTTCAGCAGTGACTAAACAGCGAATATTTCAGGCACTCGAAACAGCCGAAAAAGTTTTTGAAAACAGAAAAAGAAAAATTAAAACCGCTGAACTGAACGAATTTTTATTGAATATTATCGAAGAAACACCACCGCCGTCTGTTAAAGGTAAATTCATTAAAATTAAATACATAACCCAGTTGCAGACGTATTTTCCGGCTTTTGTATTTTTTGCAAATTTGCCGCAATATGTTAAAGAACCATACAAACGCTTTTTAGAAAACCAACTACGCAAAAGTTATGATTTTTCAGGCGTTCCAATCGAAATTTTTATAAGAAAAAAATAAACATTAAATATAACCTATATCAATAATTCGTTAATTTTTCAATTAGCGTCATCCTGAGTCATAACGAAGGAAGCAAATTATTGATTTTCAATCAATTACTAATTTGTTACACGTACAAAATCAATTTGCTGAATATTAACGAATTACTTCAAAATATACCGAACTATTGACCTATATCAGAGTTTGCAAAAATCGTTTCTTAATTGACTCAAAAAATTCCTTTGATAATAACCAACCGAAGAATAACATTTTTTTCAAATTTTTATAGATTAACAAATTAATCAAATTCAGGTAAGAAATTTTGTTTTATACCTTAAATCCGTAAGTCTATACTTATATATCTGAAATTCAGTCAAATGAAAACACCTGACTGGTGCAAACTACATGTTGCAGGTGTTTCCACCTGCAACCACTTACGAAAAAACTTGCGGATTTAAGGTTATATTAAAATCTTACCAAAATCGGCTTACAAAACATTTTGTAGGCAAAAACAAAATTAAATTATGACATTTAAAGACTTAAAAATTATTGAGCCTATTTTAAATGCTCTACAAGAACAAGGTTACACACAACCGACAGAAATTCAAGAACTTGCAGTTCCAATTTTATTAGATAAAAAAGATTTACTCGGCTGTGCACAAACATGAACCGGTTAAACGGCTGCTTTTGCAATACCTATTTTGCAACATTTGTATAATGACAAACAAAATAATAAGCAAACTCTAAAAATAAAAGCACTTATTGTTACACCAACCAGAGAGCTTGCACTTCAGATTAGCGAAAGCTTTTCAACTTACGGAAAATATACAGGTATCAAAAATACAGTAGTTTTTGGTGGCGTAAATCAAAATCTGCAGACAAATGCTTTAAAAAAAGGGATTGAGATATTAGTTGCTACTCCCAGACGATTATTGGACTTAATTCAGCAAGGTTTTATATCTCTGAATGATGTAAAATATTTTGTACTCAACGAAGCCGACCACATGTTGGATATGGGTTTTATTAACGATATTCGCAAAATTGTTGCTAAACTACCCGAAAAAAGACAATCTTTATTCTTTTCTGCAACTATGCCGCCTGAAATAATCAAACTTTCAGGAAATATTCTGGGAAATCCCGAAAAGATAACAATTAAACCCGAACAAAAAACAGCCGAAAAAGTTGAACAATCTGTTTATTTTGTGAATAAAAAAAGCAAAACAAGATTGTTGATTCATATTATAAAAACTTTCAAATTTGAATCTATAAACAAAAACCTGATTCGCGTTCTTTTTAATGGGGACAAACAATAACAAAGGCTTATTTACCATTGGATAAGTCAGCTTTTTTAACAGTAATTTGAGTTTGTTCGATTGGCTTTGTCAATTTTCAAATAATACAGACGAGTTTTATATTCGTAGATATCTTGGTAAAATGTTATTTACCGGCGATGAAATTGACAAAAAAGTTGAGGTGCTTTCGGGAGGCGAAAAAATGCGTTGTATGATTGCCAAAATGATGCTTTCGGGAGCAAATGCTCTTATTTTAGACAAACCGACAAATCACCTGTATTTAGAATCAATTCAGGGTTTTAACAATAATTTGATTAAATATCCGGGGAATGTCTTTATGGCTTCTCACGATCATGAATTTATTCAATCGGTTTGTAACAGAGTTATTGAACTTACACCTAACGGCATAATTGACAAACTTATGTTTTATGACGATTATATAACCGATACAAAAATTAAAGAATTAACACGGATTTTCACGGAAAAGAAACATACGTAAATTTAGGAATAAGTAGCCCCT
>DYKL01000376.1 GCA_020722645.1 Acetofilamentum sp.
TTAAAAGATTTCTTATAATTTTTCTAACTTCTAAAAGTTTCAAAATAATTCTTTTTGTAATTCCTTTAAAAGATATCGCAATGCTTCCTTCAGTCCAAGTATTGTGATTTAATGCATTTCTGAAAAATAATAATTTAAACAAATTTCTTTTTGAAATTAATTCACACAAATAGAAAAACATTTTTTCTTCTTGATCTTCAAAAAGTTTAATTTTCCCAAAAGCATTGGCTTCATCAAAAGACGGATGTTTTAAAAACTGCCTGAGTAATCCATATGAAATCTCTTGTTCATTTGTAATACTTACATTATATTTCAATAGTGATGTAGCTAAATTATCTGTAAATCGTAATATGGATTGCTGTTGTATATTGAGCCCCCAATCAATCATTTTATTATTTTTATCTTCTCGTAATATTGGAGTTATTGCATTATAAACAGTTTGATATCCAACACAACTTCCATGATCTGCGGCAACAAAATTTTCATATATACCAGGAAAACTCAATATATCTTTATACTTTTCTTTATCCAAAAAGGAGATGACTTTGTCATTAAGTATTGACTGAACAGGGTTGGTTAATGACACATAAAAACCAAGAAGTCCAGATTTTGGATATATACCACCTATACTTAAAAGCTTACTAAGAGAAACTTGTTGCCGACCTCTCCAGCCAACATCAACGATAGCAATTTTTTTATCTGTTTGAAATCCTTCTTGAGTTAAATATTCAATTACAGATTTTCTTTTTTTATTTGCACTTTCTATAATAAGAGCATGTATTTTTATATTTTTTGAAAACTCGTTTTTTAAGAAATTCCTATCTTTAATATTAAGATTTTGGTTGTTTGAAAAATCAAGATTTAAAATATTTTTTACTGTAGTAATTTCTATTTCAGCTCTACTACAAATATCTTCTAATGATAAAAAATGAGTTGGATCAAATATCCAATCCAAAACTTCTTCATTGATTTCTGTGACAGCAGGTAAATGCCATGCTTTTCTAGAGCCGTACAAATATTTTAATTCGATATTTAATTTAAAATTATGTTTAATTATTTTTGCTATTTCAAACAGTATCTGACCATCTCTTGCAATATAAAAAAGAGTATCAATTTTCAAGCTTTTAGCTTCTTTTAAAATCCAGTTTACATAGCTATATAAAAATGGAGCAATTACATTTGTTGAAACTTCATGAATTACTTGAAAATGATCATTATCATAATGAGTTTGCAGTCTCGTTGATTTCATAACGCCAGACAAAACTGCTCTTAATTCATAGGGTAAATCAGAGTTATAAATTGATATTTCATATCGAGTTGGTCGACTTTTTAAATACAATGTTGATTCTATATTTTTTTCAAGAGCCTTTTTATAGTCTGAATGTCTATTGTCCCCAGTATGCTTTTTTAGTGGAATAGCTTTTAACACTTCATCATACAAAGAACCATAATGTTTCATTTTTTTGTATTCAGATGATACAAACAACTCTTTAGCTTTCAAATCTAAATCAAGTAATATTTGATTTATAAATTCTTTACTGTGATAAGTATCAGTTATAACAATGGAACTACTACAAAAATTTTTTACATTCTCCTCGATTATACAAAATGAGTTTTTTTCAATTTTTTTTTCAATTTTTTTAATTTTTTGCAAAACATCATCAGAACAATTTAAAAAAGTAGCAAATTCAAGATATATTTCATCCAATGTAATTTCTTCATAAGTTGATTTAGTTCTTGCCAAAGCTTCAGCATCAATCCGTTTTTTTTTGAATTCATCTTCATCTAAATCAACTAGATTAATAGACTTGGCATATTTCCCAACGAAATAAAAAATATCTGAAGGCTTATATAAATCTCTTGTTATGAGTGTATCAAATAGATCAAAGCTCTTCATTTTTGGGCAACTGCCAATATATTTAAAGATAGCGGAATTGTTTTGCCTTCAGCCCCTAGTTCTGCAATAGCCTCTAATCTACGAAAATATCTCATAGTCTTAAAAAGTATCCAATGAATAATTGATTTTCTTAGTACAAATGGAAATTTGGGTCGTTTCATAAATTCAATCTCACTCACTACTACACTTTTAAAACCACTGTTTAAAATCACAAATTCTAAACTATGTTCACAAAAACTTGTAAAATGAGTCCAGTCAACATATCGCCATCTTGAAGCAAATGTAGAATTGGCATTTGGAACAGTGCAAACAAATTTACCATCCATTTTCAAAGCTTTGTTAATGGCTTTCAAAAATCTCAAATGGTGCTCAACAGGGATATGTTCTAAAACATCCAGTGAGATTATAGTGTCGAATTCGTTTTGATGCTCTTCAAGCCACTTAACAGAATCATTAACCAACTCTACATTTAAGTTTTTTTTATGACAGGCATCAACTTGTTGAGGACTTATATCTATTCCCATTACATTCACATAGCCCATTTTTTTCATTGCGTAAATAGCCAAACCAAATCCGCAACCTACATCTAAAATATTTGCTTCTTTATCTTTTGGAAGCAGATGAGAAAAATTTCTTTCATAATAACTTGAACTATTCTCATAATGCTCTATTGAATCGTTATGCCATTTTTTATATTGAATTGAGTAGTCTATTTTATCCACGATATTACCTTTTTTATTTTTGATTTTATTTGTGAGAAAAATGTTTTTTTATAAAAAACTGACAAATATTGCTCATCTAAAATTGCTATATTGTTTAAATCGTTTATATCAGAATGAGTAAGTGGAAATTTTAAATCACTATTTTGAATATTTGAATTAACTTTATCGTGTGATAATGTATGTGTCGCATCTGCCCCAAAACCAATATTTTTAATTAACGATTTTTTAGGAATGATGGACAAAGCTCCATTTTTTACACATGTGAAAGCCCATTGCGTATCCCATGTATTTACATTATTTAAAAGATGCTGTTTAAAAGTTTCTTTTACATCGTTTGAGTATCTTCCAAAATAAGAATATATTCTCTCCTCTTTAGGGTCAAATCCATTCATATCTATTTCATACTTGTTCCAGCTTCTTCTCCAAGTAGCCCATCCCCATATAGGAATTAATCTTGAAAATCTATAGCTATCCTCAATCAAACTATTTTGCAATGAAAAACCGCCAATATGCCAAACCCTCATATCATCCTTATACCTCTCCAAAAGCTCCTCG
>DYKL01000377.1 GCA_020722645.1 Acetofilamentum sp.
ATGCACAATGAACTATGCACTATGCACTATGCACAATGCACTATCTTGTCTTACTCATTACTCATAGACCACAAAAATTCTTTATTATTTATGCTTTTTGCGACTTTATCCTGCAAAAAGTTCATTGCTTCGATGCTGTTCATTTCACCTATTACGTGTTTTCTGAGAATCCATATTCTTTTAAGAATTTCGCTGTCTAACAATAAATCTTCTCGTCTTGTACCAGAAGCGTTTATGTCGATTGACGGGAATATTCTTCTGTTAGAAAGTTTTCTGTCGAGTTGCAGTTCCATATTACCGGTTCCTTTGAATTCTTCAAAAATAACTTCGTCCATTTTAGAGCCGGTGTCTATAAGGGCAGTTGCAATTATTGTAAGAGATCCTCCGTTTTCGATATTTCTGGCAGCACCAAAGAAATTTTTGGGTTTGTGAAGTGCGTTAGCCTCTACCCCACCCGATAATACTTTACCTGATGGTGGTGATACAGTATTATAAGCACGAGCAAGACGAGTTATTGAGTCCAGCAAAATTACTACATCGTGTCCGCATTCGACTAATCTTTTTGATTTTTCAAGAACCATTTCTGCTACTTTAACGTGGCGGTCGGCTGTTTCATCAAAAGTTGATGATACAACTTCTGCTTTTACGTTTCTTGCCATATCTGTAACCTCTTCAGGGCGTTCATCAATAAGCAGAACGATAAGATAAACTTCTGGATGATTATCTGCAATAGCATTTGCAATGTCTTTTAATAAAACTGTTTTTCCGGTTTTAGGCTGAGCAACAATCAAACCTCTTTGTCCTTTTCCGATTGGAGAGAACATATCTATAAGCCTCATAGACAAATTGTTATGCCCATTTCCAGTAAGGTTGAATTTTTGGTTAGGGAATAAAGGTGTTAAAAAATCAAAAGGAACTCTGTCACGTATATATTCCGGGTCACGTCCGCTTATTTTGTAAACTTTAATCAAAGGAAAATATTTTTCCTGATCTTTTGGTGGTCTTATTGCACCATGGACAACATCACCTGTTTTTAAACCGAAAAGTTTAATTTGTGATTGTGAAACATAAATATCATCAGGAGAATTGAAATAGTTATAATCAGAAGAACGTAAGAAACCGTATCCTTCTGCCATTACTTCAAGAACTCCC
The DNA here is from genome assembly GCA_020722645.1 of Acetofilamentum sp. Classification (GTDB taxonomy): domain Bacteria; phylum Bacteroidota; class Bacteroidia; order Bacteroidales; family JAFGUD01; genus JAFGUD01. Next base: position 1,153 of record DYKL01000377.1, read on the forward strand.
CAGTTTGAAATTATTCCAACGTCGTCAAAAATACGATTTGCTTTATTCTCTTTGTAATTATTATTTTTATATTCGTTGTAACCGTTTTGTTCGTTTTGATTTTCTTTTTTCTTCTGATAATATTCTTTATCTTTATATTGTTCCCTATCTTTGTAATGAGATTTGTTTTCGGTATAAGGCTTTTTTTCTGTAACTGTTATTGTTTGTGGTTTGATTTCGACTTCTGGAATTTCTATTTTTTCAGCTTCAACATTAACTTCCAAGTCAATTTCAACTTTTTCTTTTTTTTCTTTTCTGTCTCTTTTGAAGTCTCTTTCTTTATCTTTTTCAACGCTTTTCGTACTCGAAATTATGGCTTGCTGGTCAAGAATTTTGTATATTAATTCTTCTTTTTTGAAAGATGTAACTTTGGGGATTTTTAATTCTTTTCCAATTTCTCTCAATTCAACAACAGGTTTGTTGTTAAGTTCTAAAATATCATACATAAAAATAAATAATTTGTGGTTTGCAATTTAAAAAATTCATATAATAATTGAAATTTATATAATAAGTGAATTTATAAAAAAACTACGCAGAAGAGTTTTTTTAATGTGGTGCTTTATGGGCGTGTTTTACGGTGCAATAATAAAACGAAAATATGAAACTGCCAAATAAAACTGAATAATTTTATTTTAATTATCTAATTTTTGAATTCTGCGAAGTGCTTCAGTTCGCAGAGAATCGTCTGTTGAGTATGTTAAGAATTCAGAATATTTTTCAATCGCTGTTTCATTTTCACCTAATTTTTCGTAACAAAGACCAATATTGTATAATGCTGTGTTTTCTAAAGATAATTCATAATACTGCTTGTAATCTTCAATTGCTTCGTCGTATTTACCAAGAGAATAGTAACTTTTTGCCCTGTATGAATAACTTTCAACTGTGCTTGAATTTAATTCTATTGTTTTAGTTGCATAAGATATTGCATCATTATATTTTCCGGTTTCGTAATAAATTTCAGTTAAAAATTCGTAAGCTAATTCATATTCAGGATTTATTTCCAATGATTTATTCAAATAATATAAAGAAGAATCAATTTTGCCGGAATAATAATATGAAAAGGCTGCATTATAATCCGCAACATATCTGCTTTCATCAATATTAATAACTGTAAGATTATGTGAAATTGATTTTTGATATTCTCCGTTGTTGGCATATATAAAGCCCAGAAAAAAATGAGCATCTGTATTTTTATTGTTTATCTCTAATAATTTGTATGCAGTTTCTTCGGCTGATGCTTCATCTTCATTATAATAGTGTGACCATATCAATTCATCATAAGCTTCTTCTGAATTTGGATAAAAATCAAGAAAATTCTGAAAATAACTTACAGCATCTATATAATATTGCAATTGATAGCTGGTTTTTCCTAACCACAAATATGCCGAATCATTTATTTCAGCGTCAGAATACACATATTCTACCAAATCTGTAAAAGCAGTGTTGTAATCTTCTATAAAATAACTACTTAGACCTTTATAGTATAAAGCTTCAATAAGATATGGATTGTAGTAAAATGCGTCACCGAAACTTAAGCAGGCATCTGCATAATCACCATTATTATAATACTCCATACCAAGCTCAAAGGATTCTTTTGCGTATGAAATTTCATCTTCAGAGACCTTCGGATTATCCAAATCATCAATCCAATCTTCAATATCATCAAACCAATCTTCAATCAATTCAAAAATATTTTCATCGGGCAATAAACTGTATCCTTTTGATTTGCCTGAAAAATAAAAACTTAGAAGGTAAGCAGCGACTATTACTAATATAAATGATAAAAATTTTTTCATGTGTAAATAATTTTGTAAGTCGTTGATTTGTAATTATTTTCATTCTATTGGTGTGAGAACTTTAAGGTTCTCATGGGTGTTTCATGTGTAAATAATTTTGTAAGTCGTTGATTTGTAATTATTTTCATTCTATTGGTGTGAGAACTTTAAGGTTCTCATGGGTGTTTCATCTGATTTTT
>DYKL01000018.1 GCA_020722645.1 Acetofilamentum sp.
AATCAGCAGCAAAGCCCTGTAAATCCACGCTTTTTAAAAGTAAGTTCCGATATAAGCAAAAATAAAATATTTTGCATAAAAACTTAATAAAAGCAACTCCCGTTTTTTTTAGTCTGGGAGTTACTTTTTGTTTTATAAATATGCTATTTTTATATGAGTAAATTTTCTTGAATTGACAAAAAGTTTGGGATTGGAAATCCTGAACAGAACGGTTATATATTTGTTCCTCTAAGTTACTAACAAATAAAATTGGAAAAACAACTAAATTTTCTTTTAAATTATCGCATTATCTGATTTGAATACGTTGTCCAATTTTATACTTTTTTGATAAAGAAATTCGGGGTCAAAATCAGCATTATTTATCCATTCGACTGTGTCAAAACTAACTCTAACAGTATTAAAAACAGTCCGATTTTTAAGCTCTTTGAAAATACCTAATTCTAAATATGGCTCCACATTAAACTCTCTAACTTCCTGATTATCAAATAATAGTATTAACTTGTAATTGTCAGTTGGCTTTACATTTATAACTTTTGGATACATTTTTTTTATTTTATTGGGTCAATATTAAAAGGTTTTTCTCCGTTTTGACAAAGTGTCCAATTTGCTAACAATTCTTCTTTATGTAGCTCAACCCATGCAATAACTATTCTCAATTGTTTGATAGGTAAATTACCAATTATCTGTTCACAAGTTTCAATATCAACAACACCGCTATAATTCTGATAATAAACGTGTATATGCGGTGGGTTGTGTTCTTTTGGAGCATAGTACATTCTGATAATTATTCCAAAAAACATTGATATTGTTGGCATCTTCTTTTTTCTGCAAATATAAGCAAAAATAAAATATTTTATGTAAAAAACTAAAAAAGCAAACCGTTATTTTGGTGGGAGTTGCTATTTAGTTTTCAACTTGTTAGGATTTTGACGGGTGTCGAAGATTGTATGAATATAAATTCTATTTTCTCTTACCGAATATATTATTTTGTAATGACCGTAAATAAGTTTTCTGTATTTTCTTCTTAGTTTTAATAATTGTTCTTCTATTGAACCAATATAAGGGTGATTTTTTAAAATATCGGTTTCTTCTATTATGCCGTATATTATTTCAAAAGATTTATCCGTTGAGATTGTTTCTTTTAAAAACAAAAAGATGTTTTTTAAATCATTCTTTGCTTTATTAGTCCAAAAAATCTCAATCATTTTTTCCATGTAAGAACTTCTTTTTTCAATTCTTCTTGCGATGTAATTTTATTGGACGTAATATCATTTTCGGACTCTTGAACTGCCGAAAAAAGTTCTTGATTTTCATCATTTTCATCATTTTCAATAGTTTTAATATTTTTAATGAATGAAAATTCTTTCAACAAATTAAAAAAAAATTCATGTTTTGAGTTTTCTATTTCTATTATTAACGTTTCCATCTTCTTTTTTTTCTGCAAATATAAGCCAAAAAAAAATATTTTGTGTAAAAAATAAAAAAAGCAAAACGGTTTCTTATTGTGGGAGTTGCTTTTGGTTTTGTAAATGTGATATTTTTATATGAGTAAATTATAAATGTACGGGATTGCAAAACACGTACAGCGTTGGTTTAATAATTGATGTTTTTCTTAACTCGCTCCTGTGTTTGTCGAAAACGGTACGAGCTGCAAGCTCGCACCGGCGTGGTGGTGTTTTTTTTTAATAACTACTCATAATGCCCACGACATGAATAAATTATTATCTTGTCTTCGGTTATTTCATATACCAAACGGTGTTCTAAGTTAATACGTCTCGACCATAAACCACTTTTTGCGTGTTTTAATGCCTCCGGATTACCTGTTCCTTCAAAAGGTGTTCGTTGAATTTCTTTTATTAATTTAGCAATTTTATTGAAAATTCTTTTGTCAATTGTAAGCCATTCTGAATATTCATCAAAAGCATTATTCTGAAATGATATTAGTTTTTTCATTTTTTCTAATTCTTTTGATATCTAATTTATCCGGTTTTTTGCCTTTCAAAAGATTGTTGTTTAATTCTTCAAATTCGTCATCACTAAAAGTTAATAATTTTTCTCCTTTCTCCACCGCATCGTATCTGTGAGTTAAAATATCATTCGAAACAACATTTTTGGGTTTAATAACCAACTCTATTTCTCCGTAGTTATTAAACATATCTTTCAGCATCTTGATTATTAAATCGTTATCAAGGTCAGATATTTTATCAATATTTAATGTCGTAATCATAAGTCCATTTTTTACAAAGATACAATTTTTCTATTTATGAGCAAATATAAGCAAAAATATAATATTTTGTGTAAAAAATTAAAAAAGCAAAACGGTTTCTTATTGTGGAAGTTGCTTTTGGTTTTGTAAATGTGATATTTTTATATGAGTAAATTATAAATATACGGGATTGCAAAACACGTACAGCGTTGGTTTAATAATTGATGTTTTTCTTAACTCGCTCCTGTGTTTGTCGAAAACGGTACGAGCTGCAAGCTCGCACCGGCATGGAAGCACTACTTGATGCATCAAAAACTTGACCTTTAATAATTGTATTTCCATATTGTACCATTTCAATATTACATTCATCTGTTTTATTACTAATTTCTATAAATGAAGGCTCTCCTTGCTCATTTAAATAAACATAATATTCTTTTGCGGCTGATAAATAATCAATGTAAGGCTGAATAGTAAAACTATACTCACCGTTTTCGTTTGTTGTAGTTGTAATATCTGTTTTTTCAATTGTTGTATATTGAAATGGGTCATCGGGATACACAAGATATTCGTAAAATGTATATATTTTGACATTTTCTAATGGTTCTCCTGTTTGTTCATCCGTTATAACACCATAAACATAATTAGAATAAATTTCACAAGAGCATATCAGGATTAAGCTAAAAAACATTACATATTGGGTAAATTTTGCCATTTTTTTTTCAAATTTACAAAAAAATTAAATAATTACAAAAATACCCCGAAAAAAATCGAGGTATTATAATATTTATTTGAAGAAAAAATCTTATTTGCTGAAATCGCTAAAATATTTCATAAATTGTGCTCTTTCGTATAAATTCGGGTTTGGAATTTTTGTGTAGCTTAGTTTTCCTCTGAAATCGTCAATTTTGCCGTAATTTTTTTTGTCCATCCAGTCGCTTAGTTCTTTATTCATTTTACCGGCAACATCAATTCCTTGCTGATAAAACGCAGTAGCAATTTGAGCTACATTAGCACCTGCAAGTAAAGATTTAATTACTGCATTTGAATCGTGAATACCGCCGCTTGCCGATAAATCGCAAGTTACGTGTGGTCTGATAATTCCCAACCAACGCTGAATTAAATAATTATCTTCCGTCAAACTGTATGAACCGGCAGATTTTATGGTTTCTTTTTCAATGTCGATGTCCGGATTAAAAAATCTGTTGAAAAGTACAAGTGAATCAACTTTTTTGGAAAACTGCACAAGTAAATTAGCCAGATTTGTAAAATAATGGTGCATTTTTAGTGCAACCGGCAGCTTTGTTTTTTGTTTTACTTCGTCCAAAATCGAAAAATATATTTTTTCAATATCCTGAGCAGTTGAATTTATGTCGGAAGGTAAGATGAATACATTCAGTTCAATGGCATCAGCACCGGCTTTTTCAATTTCCTGAACATAATTTATCCATTCGCCGTTTGTTGAACAATGAACAGATGAAATAACAGGAATTTCAACTTGTTTTTTGGAATCAGTAATAAGTTTCAGATATTTATTAACCTCATTTTTTTTGGTATAATATCCGATATAATTCTCTGCATCGCTGTATGAATTGAACATGTTGTTCATTCCAAAAGAATCAATTTCCATAAGAATTTGTTCTTCGAAAATAGATTTTAAAACAACAGCACCGCATCCTGCTTTTTCCAATTTTACTATATTTTCGACATTTGAAGTAAAATCACTGCTTGATGCAATTATTGGGCTTTTTAAATTTAACCCCATATATTTTGTTGAAATATCTGCCATAATAATTATTTGTATTTTTATAAACTATGCACAATCATATATGCATTATTTTTTGCGTACACTATTTGTACAGGCATTGCAAGTAATGTCTCTATCCGTTCAAATACTTATCAATACCTTTTGCTGCTTTGTGTCCGTTTGCAACACCGTGAATAACATCGGGTCCTTCAATAATATCGCCACCAAAAAATAGCCATGGAATGCTTGATTGGAATGTAAGTGTATCAACCATAATTCTGCCTCTGTTATTTTTTTCGAGTTTTTCGTTGTATTCAGGTGTAATAAAACTTAAATTAGCACCTTGTCCTATTGATTCTACAACCATATCGCCTTCAAAGAAATTTTCTATTGTTTCGTCAAATTTAGGATTAAAACGTTTTTCTTCGTCAAAAACCGAAACGCATTTTACGACTTTCAGACCTTTTATTTTTCCGTTTTCAATTACTATTTCTCTTGGACCCCAACCCGGATTTATTGTTGCTCCTTCTTCTCTGGCTTCGACAACTTCTTCGCGGTCAGCAGGCATAATATCTTCTGATTCCAAAGAAGTTGTAATAAGCTGAACTTTTCCGTATTTTTGTTTTTGCATACGAGCCAATGAGCGTGTTATGTCCATTGCTACGTTTCCACCACCGATAACAACTATTTTTTCGGCAACTTCAATCGGTTCGTTTAATGTTATTTTTCGGAGTAAATCAATTGATTGATAAACACTTTGATGGTCTGTACCGGGTATTCTCGTACTTCGTCCGTCGTGTAATCCTGTGGCTACGTAAACAATATCAAAATCATTGTGTAACTGATCAAGTGTAATATCTTTTCCAATTGTAGTATTGTATTTAATTTCAGCACCAAGCGATAAAATATAATTTATGTCTTTGTCTAACTGGTCATAAGGTAAACGATATTCAGGAATTCCGTATCGCATCATACCACCTGCTTGGGGTAATTTTTCAAAAATAGTAACTTGATAACCAAGTAAAGATAAATAGTAAGTGGCACTTAAACCGGCAGGACCGGCACCAACAATTGCAATTTTTTTGTTATTTTTTTCAATGCCGTCTTGTTTAAGAACTTTGTTGTATTCTGAACTTGGCACTTGGTCGGCAATGTAGCGTTTCAACCAGCGAATTGACAGTGGCTCGCCTCTGTGTCCAACAGAACAAACAGTTTCGCATTTATGAGTACAGATACGACCACAAATTTCAACCAATGGATTTGTTTTGTACATAATTCTCAAACCTTCTTCTACGTCGTCGTTTCTGATTGCTTTTATGTATTCCGGAATCCCCATGTGAGCAGGGCAAGTAGCAACACAGATGCCGCATTCAACGCAGCGGTCTGCTTCGAGCAAAGCTTCTTCTTTTGTGTAGCCCTTCATCATTTCAATGAAAGAATCACCTCGTTCTTCGGGTTTAAGATGTTGCATGTGAGTTCGCTGCAATGGATAATATTCAATTCCTTCGGCTCTTTTATAACCTAATTCAGAATTGTCCCATGGTTTAGTATCAACACCCGGAATAAATCTATATTTTTCAGGGTCAGTTTCAACCCAAGTGTATGTATTAGACAAAGTCAGCGAACCGGTAGTACAAACATCAACGCACAAAGCACACCAACAACAACGACCATAATCAACCATAGGGCGAAGACCGCTGTCGCCGTTTTTGGGAGTTTTGCCTTCGACAGGAACAAGTACAATTGCTTCGTTTTCACAAATAGCTTCGCAACTTCCGCAACCTATACATTTGTCAATATCATTTTTGTGAAATCCTCTGTAACGAGGAGCAGCTTCTCTGTTAATAGGATTTTTAATTGTTACGGGTTCTAAAAACAGATTACTCCAAGCTCTGAATGGTGATAAAATATCTTTAATGCTCATTTTAAGTTCAGTTTAATTTTTGATTTATTATCTTTCGATTTCAGGAGGACAGGTTTGCAGAGAAACCATAATAGCTCCTACGTCTGCTATATTAGCATTAACAAGTAAATCCTCAAGCAAACAAACAGCCTGAGTATAACTTGGACCTCTAAGGTTTACCCTTCTTGGTTTATCAGTGCCGTCAGTAACCATATACATTCCGTATTCACCTCTTGAGGCTTCGGAACGCACATAAGTTTCACCTTTCGGAATAGCCCAATGTAAAACATTTGGCGTTTTAGCTCTTATTTCACCTTTTTCGGGCATTTTAGCCATTATTTGTCTTATTAAATCGACAGTTGTCTGTAAATCGTACCATCTGATTCTACTTCTGTTGTAAATATCGGAATAATTCATTACAACAGGTTCAAAATCAAGTTTATCATATATCAAATAAGGATAATTTTTTCTGACATCTCTGTTAAATCCGGCAGAACGAGCAACAGGACCAACAATTCCGTATTTATCAACCCATTCAGGCGGAATAACAGCAGTACCAACGGCTCTTTTTTTAAATACTGCGTTGCTATACATCAAATCATCAATTCTTTTGACAAACTGGTCAATTTCTTTGAGATTTTCTTCCATTCTGGTTTTGAAACCATCAGGCAAAAGACCTCTGACACCACCGGGAGTCATAAACATGTGATAAACACGAGCGCCTGTTAACTCTTCAAATCGGTCAAGAATTAAATCTCTTAAATAAACACCCCACTGCACACCAAGACCTAAACCGAAAGTACCACCCTGCCCCGGCACAACACGCAATAAAGCCTGTAATCTTGCCATCTCAAGAACCAATGCACGAAGCCATTTAGCCATTTCAGGAATTTCAATTCCACTTAATTCTTCGACACAACTGCAAAAAACATATTCATTTGAATCAGGTTCTGCTACACACATACGAATACTTGTCTGCATTCCCTGTATAAACAAACGGCGTTCAATCAATTTTTCAAAACCTCTGTGCAAATAACCTACGTGAGTTTTTGCTTCAACAACTTCGTCGCCGGCAAGAGTAAGCTCAATAGCCATATTTCCGGTAACACCCGGGTGATTAGGACCTTGCCAAATCTTAACATATTTATGGGAATCCAAATCAATTTCAAGTTTTCCGTCTTTGCCTATTTGCGGATATTTGCTTCTATCTTGTGGAATATTTAAAAAGCTCATATTTAATTTTTTAAAAAGTCTTAATAGTTTTTATGCTTTATTCTTTCGGATACAATTTAGATTTCATATATTCGGTCGGGTCGTTGGTTTGGGGTCTTTCGCGAGGGAAAAATGTATCTTTTGCATATTGCTTAGTGTCAAAATCTCTACGCATTGGCGGAATATTATCCCAACCTTCGAGAATGAAATTTTCATTTAATCGCGGACTTCCCGGAAAATCAATACCATACATTTCTTTCAACTCTCTCTGATATGTTGCAATTTGTTTCCATAAATGATGAGCAGAAGTCATTACCGGATTGTTTCGGTCAATGTTTGTTCTGATTGCAAAATCGTGTTTTTTTTCGGGATTATTCAAGAAATATGTAAGTTGAAAAATATTATCTTCAATCCAATCAACACACGAAAGCAGCACAAAATGCGAGAAACCTTCGTAATCTCTTAAGTGAGTAATTAAATCAATAACTTTTTCTTTTGCAACTGTCAGAAACGTAATATCCTTGCGTTGATAGACAACATCAGTAATTTCAAAACCGACAGATAATTTATTTATTAAATCTTTCATTTTTAATAAGTTATATTTAAAAAAAGACTTACCAGTTATAATCCGGCATATTCCAGTCTTTTATAATTTTCTTTTGATTAGCTTTATACCATTCAAATTTTTCGGCATATTCATTAGCTTTTTCGGCTTTACCTTCTTTAATCAATTCTTTAAGTTTATTAAATCCTGCTAAAAGAGCTTCCGGTCTGGGCATACAACCTGCAATATAAATATCAACAGGAATGTAATAATCCAAACGATTGATAGTATTGTAACTGTCGAAATACATACCTCCGTTAATAGTACAACTTCCCAAAGCTATAACATATTTAGGATTCTGCATTTGCTCATAACTTCTGATTACCCTTTTTAAAGTTTTTATAGCCAAATAACCTGAAATAATAAAAACATTAGACTGTCGTGGAGTTGGTCTTGCCTGCACTCCAAAACGAAAAGCATCAAAACGAGGTGTCATAAGCGGAGGAATTTCAATACTACCGCAGCCTGTACCAAACCCCAAAACCCATAAAGATTCTGCTCTTGCCCAGTTTAAAAAATTTTCAATTACAGGAATCTTTGATGGCTTGTGCACTTTTGGATGTTCGTCGCAAAAATAATCTTTAAGCGGGTCCACTTCAAATTTTTCGCCATCGGGTCCTTCTACAATACGTTTTTTGTAGTATGGATTTTCAAATTTATTTATATTGTTTTCTTCTGACATACAAAATATTAAGAGTTTGTAAAGTTGTATAGTTTTTAAAGCCAGCCCTGTAAGGGTCTAAACACACACTGTTTTAATTCAATAATTCGTTAATTTTTCAATTAGCAAATTAGCAAATTATTTATTTTCAATCAATTACTAATTTGTTACACGTACAAAATCAATTTGCTGAATATTAACGAATTACTTCAAAATATACCGAACTATTGTTAATTTATAACTTATATAAAAAAATGTATTACAAAACAAACAGAACTATTTTATTTAGTAAAAATCACAATTAAAAATTTACATAAAAATAATTATTGCAATAATGCCTAATACCAAAGGAACTTTCAAGAACCAGCTTACAGAATGTTCTATTCTGTATCTCGGGAAAACAGTTCCGACAAAAACAGACCAGAAATATATTAAAAAAGTTTTTACAATAAATTCAAACCAATTAGATGCTCCGCCAAAAAACAGATTCATAAACAAAGCGGCTTCAACAACGTGTAAAACAGCAGCATTAGTTTGCAGAACGCCTAAAAATGTTGAATGATATTCAGTTGGAGGACCGATTGGTATTTCATTAGGAGCACGTACCAAATTAAAAGGTGCGTGAGCCAATGCACCAAGTAATGACAACATTGCAGCTATTGTAGCAACAGGATTTGTCCACATAGTCCAGTTCATAATTCCACCTTGTTGAGCTTTTACAATATCTGCAATAGATAGAGTCTGGTATTGAATTGCCAGAGAAATAACCGCCAAAGTCATAGGAACTTCAATTGCAGTAAACTGCGACAGCCCACGACTAATACCGATAGCAGAATAAGGATGACCACCTTCGCCTGCACCAAGAGCCATACCTAACATTCCGAAAAATTGAAAGTACAGAATCAGAACCAAATCACCTTGAAAAGAATAATTTGTCCACTGACCACCGGCTGTAATAAGCATTGGCATAAATAAAAACAACCCTACACCACCACTGAACCTAAAAACAGGACCAAGATAAAACATTATGCCGTGAGTAATTTGCGAACGGATTGCATAATTTTTCACTAAATCAACCCAAGGCTGATACCAAGGAATACCATATCTTTTAGCGACACGAGCATTAATTTTTCTCATAATTGCACTCATCAGCAAACCCCAATTGAGTACAATCAGCAAACCGAGTAAGGTGAACCCTAATTTTTTAAAGTCAAATTCCATTTATTAAAATATTAATGCATCAATATAAAATAAAAAGCTAACATATAAATAAGAATGTGGGTCATATAATACTGACCGTTTCCGTTGTATATACGTCTTCCGAAATCAGAAACAGAGTGTATCCATTCAGTCATAGTTGACCAGAATTTTTCAAAAATCGGAGCGACAATCCAGCCGATTGATTTATAATAACCGGCGTAAATATTATAAGAAATATGAGTAGTTTCAGGTCTTTGAGGAGCCTCAGCAGCATAAACAATATTAAACTGTTTAACTTTTTGAGCTTTGCGGCTTAATGACCATAACCATAAGAATAATAACGAAAACATAATACCTATTGTAATCATAACTCCACTACCGTTCCAGTATCCATAAGGAGCATTTGCCAATCCGCCTGTCCAGCTAAGCTCTCCGTTTGGGTAAAAACCCGAAATCATTGTTCCGAGTGGTTTCAGATAAAGTTCAGGTTTAGCTGAAATTATCATTATACCAATTATTAAAATATAAATCGGAATTGCAAACCAAACAGAAATATCTTTAACTTTTCTCAAATTATCTTTCAATTGACCTAAGAAAACCGAATAAATTAGTTTGAAAAGGTACAAAAACGCTACAATTCCGGAGAAGAACACAATAGCACCCTGAAAATACCAATGTTTGTCAATTATAGCATTATAAAACAACCATTTACCTGCAAAACCCGACAACGGTGGCACGCCGGACAATGCAATTATACCAATTAAAACAGCAATGAAAGCTAAAGGCATATTTTTAATCAGACCACCCATTTTATACATATCGTGAGTACCGACTTTTAAAACTACTGCACCAATTGTCAAGAACAAAATAGACTTATACAAAAAGTGATTTATTGAGTAAACCATAGCACTCATCCAACCTAAATGAGTCATCATTGCGAGACCAAATAAAATGTATCCTAATTGAGAAATACTTGAATAAGCAAGTAATCTTTTTGCATCTTCCTGAAAAGCAGCAGCTAAGTTACCTACCAATGCTGTCAAAGCACCAATCCAGCCAAGAATTAAACCGATTTGTTCAGCCTCAGGATTATGTCCCATTGCAATCATTAAAATAAACAATCCAAAAACACCGGCTTTAAGCAAAATAGCCGAGACCATCGGAGAAACATCGCTTTCAGCCTCTGCGTGTGCCCCCGGCAACCAAATATGTAAACCCAAAGATGCTGTTTTGGTCATAAAACCAATTGCAAGCAGAGAAAAAATCAAAGTAATGTTTTGTGTTGCTACTGATAAAGAAGACAACAAAATATCGGAAGTTTCGGCATAAATTAATCCGAATGCAGCTAAAATTGCGTATGCACCGCCGATTGAAAATAAAATATAACTTAAACCGTGTTCAATAGATTTTTTGCCTCGAATAATCAGAAAATATGAACCTGCTGTCATCAACTCCCAACCAAAGAAAAATTCCAAAGTAGTTTGTGCCTGAATTATTAGTGCCAATCCTACATACATAAGCAAAGCAACCGGATAGAAACCTTGTCTTTTTCCTTTGTATGCGTAACCTGCAACAAGAGTTATAATTCCTCCGATTAAAAATATTACTGCAAATATAAATCGCAACATATCAGTTTCGTACAAATTAGGAAGAATAAGATAAGAGTAATATCCAAGAGCTAAAATTGACAATGTATTTTTGATATAAGCAGGCAAACTGTCTATAAAATACAAAAGTACTATAAATGCAAGCGGAATATAATTTAATGTTTTTAGACAGATTAAATTACCTGCGTAATAACCTGCACCAAGAACCAAAGCACCGAAAATTACTACCGGAATTATTTTATTTAATTCAAATTTATATTCAGGTAATTCAGAAAAATCAAGTTTAATAGCATATCCAAGCCATCTGAAAAGGTATATAGCTTCAATAAAAGAGCCAACTAAGATTATTGTAACTACAGCAAATTTATAACCACCCGAAAGCATCATAATTAATTCCCATTTACCAAAAAATGAAGGAAAAGGAGGTAAGCCGATTAAAGAAAACACAAAAATACCGAATAAAACGAGCAATAAAGGTTTTCTTCTTAAAACAGACCAGTTTTTAATATTATCCTGTTTAATAACATCTGACAACCAAAACAAACCGGCTTTTGCAAGGAAATGAGAAACAAGAATTGTTATTGCAATAAATTCAAATTTATCGCCCAGAAATGGTCTGAACCCGATAATTGCTACTAATAATCCAATTTGTCCGATAGAAGAGTATCCGAGCAAACGATTGGCTTTGTCTTGCTTAATTCCAAACAAATTAGAACCAACAAAAGTCAAAAGACCTGCAATTACAAATAAATATGAAAACTTGTTATCAAGAAGCGGAGAAAATTTGTAAAGTAAAAACAAAGAAGCAGTAGCAACACCGCCGGACATAATAGCCCCAATTGCAGGATTAGCCCCCTCGTAAACATCTAATGCCCAGCCGTTAGCAGGAAAAGGTTTTAGTTCAAGTACAATAGCAATAAGCATTAAAAAAACAGCAGTTACCGACATTGTAACACCCGAAGCATTTGTGATTAAATCATTTAAAAATAATGTTCCGTTTGTAAAATAAACAAGAACAACTCCGATTAGGTAAAGAGATGATATAATTGAAGAAGCAAGTAAATACTTGAATCCGGCAGAGTAAGAAAATTTATTTTTGTCTAAAAGAATAATACCTGAGGTTGAAATTGCGGCAATTTCAAGCCAAACAAAAATATTAAAAATATCTCTTGCAAAAACAAGCATATTTAAAGTCATGAACAAAACTAAAATAATACCACCGAGCGCATTAGATTCGGAATTTATTTTTTTCCACAAAAATAAAATAGATAAAAGCCCAAGAGAGTTTATCATTAGACTAAAGACAGCCTCGTAAAAACCAACGGATAAACTTATTGAAAACGGAGGCAAAAAACCTGCAGTATAAATTAGAGTTTCAGTAACTTGTTTCAACGCAAAAGGAATCAGCCAAGATATAGAAAAAAACACAAAAAACGCAAAAGCAACAAAAGTAATTGCAGAAGTGTATTTTTTAGAATTTTTTCCTGTAAGACCCAGCAAAAAACCAAGCCCCAGCCCAACGCCAAGTAAATAAAAAGGACTTACCATTTTAAATCGGAAAATTGATTAATATCTAATGTTTTTTTACTTTGATAAAGTTTTAGAGCATAAACCAGCATTAAAGCTGTAACTCCAAAACCAATAACAATAGCTGTCAGAACAAGTGCCTGAGGAACTGGGTCAATTGCTACATTGAAAATATTTTCAACTGTAACTTTATCACCATCAATAATTGGTGCAGTTCTGCCTTTTAGGTAACCCAAAGAAACAATTAAAACATTGATTCCTGTATCAAAAATTGACAAAGACAGAATAATTCTGATAATACTTTTTAGAGAAAAAGCACCGTACAAACCAATCAGCATAAGCACAATGCCCAGAAAAAGAGCAATTTTGTCTATTGTAATTGTCATAATTTATCAGTTAGTTCAGTTTCGTTAATATTATTTACAATACCGGAAATTTCGGCACCTACTTTTAAGCCAATAAAGCTATAAATTAATGGAATAGCACCTGCACTTATTAAACTTCCGAGCTTACCCAGAGGAAAAATACGATTGTCCAAAAATCCACCGGCTATAATTAAACCCAAAATGCCGATTACAACATAAAAAAATCCGGAAGTACTTTCAATGAAGTTCATTAATTTATGAGAAACAATTTTGTTCGGGTCTGCAAGCAAAAGCAATACAATAGCTGAACCTATAACAGCCCCTCCCTGAAATCCACCGCCGGGAGTTAAATGCCCATTGATAAAAATATAAACACCCAGAATCAAACTGCCGGGAACTAATACTTTTGCACCGGTTTCCAAAATTTCTGAGGTTTTGTATTTTGAATCAATAATTTTTTCAGCTTTATTTTTAAGAATAAACCCAATAATAAGCGTTGCAAGGAAAAGAACAGTAACTTCGCCCAATGTATCCAATCCACGATAAGTAACAACAATAGCCGTTACAACGTTAGCAGCTCCAGCTTCGCTTGGTTCATTTGAATTATAGTATGCAGCGGTTTTGTTTAGTTGTTCCTGAGTTTGATATTCGGAAAAAATATCGTACATAAACCAAGCAAAAGCAGCAATTAATATTATTAGAAAACTATTTCGCATCATCTTGTTTTTCGATTTTACGGATTATTATAAAAAACAAAAAAGTAGTTAAACCTGCACCAATAGCGGCTTCTGTCATAGCAACATCAGGAGATGCAAGCATCAGAAAAATTACCGAAGCTAACAGGCTGATAACACCTGTTGCCAAAACAGCAGAAACCGTTTTTTTGCTGACCACCGCATAAACAGCACTGGCGAGCATTATTACTGCAAGGACAATTATTAAAATTAATTTAAAAAGTTCCATTTTCATTATTTTTGTTTAATTCTTCTTTTTCTTCATCTTCTTTGAGATTGTCAATAACAGTTTTAGAAGACAAAGGTTCGCCTTTTTTGTGAGAAGCTCTCATCAGAACATTAGATGATATGGGATTTGTAAGCATTACAAAAAGCATAATTGTAAAAAATTTACCAAACCACGAAGGTAAAATAAATATAAAACCAATCATTACAAAAACAACGCTCATAGTAGATGCTTTTGTGCCAACTTGAATTCTGTTATATGCGTCAGGCATTCTGTGTAAACCTATTGAAGCAATCAGCAAAACCAAACTGCCGATAAGCACCATTGAGGCTCCGATTATTTGAAGAATATCCATTTTTACAAACTTTTTTCGATGTATTTACCAATAACGACGACGGCAATAAAACTCAAAAGACCGTATATAATATTTACGTCAAGATATATTTGTCTTTGTTCTATGACCGCAATTAAAGCAATAAGACCAAGCGAGCCGACTGTCATTGTATCAAAAGCAATAACTCTGTTGGTAATGGTCGGACCGATTATAAACCTTAAAAATATTATCACAAGAGCTAAAAGCATTACTCCTGCAGAAATTAATAATATTGTTTGAGCTATCTCATTCATAAATTTTCATTAAAATATTTTCAAATTTACCTGCAATTTCCTGAGTAATTTTATTCTGATTTTCAGTATTTTGAGCAGTACAACATACTTCAATCCAGTGAATATAAAGATAATTTTCTTTTATATCAACAACAAAAGTACCGGGTGTAAGAGTAATGGAGTTTGCAAGAATTAATCTTGCCATTTTGCTTTTTAATTTGGTTTCTATTCTGACAATACCGGGTTTAATAGGCAACTTAGGATTTAAAACTCTTGAAATTACATCAATATTGCTTTTAATCATTGCTACAACAAAAACAATAATATACCAAAAAGTAAAAGCTAATGCTTTGGGATTCAATTTAATACCCTCAAAAATATCAACAGATTTACCGAACATTAAAACAGCAATAATAATTATTATAAATCCGGCAATAAGGACTTCTGGTTTTAATGAATTATTCCACAAAACCCAGAAAATTGCGAGAATCAAGAACAAAACAAATTTTAGCTTAAAGTTTTTCATTATAATTGAATGATTTTTTTATAATTTTAAAATAAAAACTTGTAATTACCTCCATAAAATTTATTTTGCAAATAAAAGGCTTTTAAAAACAAAGATTAAAAAAAAATACGTTAAAAAAAACAGCTGATCATGTGATTTTTCTCACATATGTTTTTACATTTGCAAACTAAAATATAAAATAATGCAAAAAAAAGACTGTATAAATTGTTTGAACAAATCAAAATCAGCCCAAAATTTGTCAGCAGAAGAGATTTGCGAGCTTGAAAGAAACTGTTCTATGGCTTTTTTTAAACCGAGAGAAATAATAATAAAAGAAAATTCATTATCGAGTTCGTTAGCTTACATAAAAACAGGATTGGTAAAAATTCATTCTTTTGTTCTGGGAAAAGAAAAAACATTAAGAATAATTAATTCCCAAACCTATATTTGTTTACCCAGTAGTTTTTCGGATAATCGGAATCATTTTTCAGCAACTGCAATAGAAAATACTGAAGTTTGTTTTTTAGATGTAAATATTTTTAAAAAATTTGTGAAAGAAAACGGAGCTTTTGCTTTTGACATTATTCACGATTTAAGTCAAAATCAATTAAAGAATCTTCACTTGCAAGTAGAAAGCAATTACAAAAAGTCAACAGGGAGAATTGCCCAAATACTCTTGTTTTTTGCAAAAGAAATTTACAAAAGTTTAGAATTTTCATTACCTATTTCCAGACAAGATATCGGAGATTTGACAAATACAACAAGAGAAGGAGTCAGCCGAACACTTACTGATTTTAACAACAACAAAATTATCAAAATTGACAGAAAAAAAATCACAATTCTGAACGAAAAATTCTTGGAAGAAATCAACATTAAGGGGTAATTGAACAATCAGAAATCCTCATACAAACCATATATTTTTTCATTTCCTGCTCTGATATTAACTTCAAAATCATCAATATACAATTCATTTTTGTTTTTGTTCCAAATATAAGTTTTCAAAACCGTGCTTTTGAGTGGGAAATTAATATCTGACAATTTAATTGAATGATGTATTGTTACCCAATCATTGCAGTTACTATCTATCAGGTATTTGTAAAAATCTGAACCTCGCCAGTCAATTTGTTTATTTTTACTTTCCAATACAGCAACCAAAATAATGCCGTCAAAATTGTCAGGGCTTTTTGCTTTAACTGAAATATCAATAAAATTGTTCTGATGTTCGACAATATTTTCAAGATTAACTGTAAAGCACGGACCCCATTCTTCTTGTCCAAACCTATAGAAATTATTGCTGTCAGTAACTATTTTTTCTGAATTTACAGACGTCCAGTTTTCGTATAAATCTGACTCAAAATTCAAGTTAGTTACATTTTTATCATTAGTGTTTGTATCCTTTGAAAACAAATACGTGGTTCCGGTAAAATAATTATTTTGTTTTTCTATTAAAGGATAATATTCCATAATAAGAGGTATCGCATTAGGCTCTACTGACGATAAACAGCCGAAATAAACTTTATCGGTTGTTTTATAATTATGCTCCAAAAAAATTTTCAAACCTGTAATATCTTTTATTGAATCATCATACGAAATAAAATTATCATCATAATTATTCTTTGAAATATAATAATCTGATATTTTTTTATTAGAATTTAAAACAAACAAAACATTTTTAGATTTTTTGGTAATTGCCTGATAATCAACAAAAACATTTTTGTAAAAAGAATTGTATAATAAATCATAATGCTCTCTTTTAAATACTAATGTAAAAATATTGAGGCTTAATAATAACAATACAATCAACAAATTACCGGTTGTTTTTAATTCCTTAATATGCCCGAATAAGATAAAATACAAAAAAGGAAAATTGAAAATTAAAACAGAAAACTGTAGAACAGGACTTTGGAATTTTGAATAAAAGAAACCTATCAAAAATGGCAGTAAAAACCATATAAATGACAAAACAAAATATTTGTTTGGGAAATTTTTTAATCTTTCTTTATTAAAACCAAACAAAAACAAAAAGACAGAAAAAATTATATTTAATAACGAAAAATGAAACAGATATTTCAAATATTTTATAAAAAAATCGTTGCCCGGTTTTCCAAGCCAACTAAGTCCTCCAACATTTAACTGATAAAAAAACAACTTTAAATGAGGCACATACAGAACAAATATCGTAAATAAAATTAAAAAGTATTTATAAATTTCTTTTTTATTTATTAGAAATAAACCTGAAAAACCTACCAAAGCAGCAAAAAGTAGGCTAAAATGATGATTATAGGCACATAAACTTGCTGCAAAAACAAACATTATTGAATTACTATCAACTTTAATTTTTTTATTTTCGATAACAAAAGTCCAGTAATAAACCATCATCAGAGAAAACAATAAGCCGCTGATATAAGGTCTGGCTATTTGGCTATACATTACAGTATATTGAATACTTGCCAGAAAAGCAGCTGCTACTAACCCGACTGTTTCATTGAACCATTTTTTACCTATTAAAAAAATATAATAAACTGCCAATAATCCAAATATTGTAAAAGGAAGCTTAACAACCCAAGGCTCGAAACCGAAAATTTTTGTCCAGTAATACAAAAAAACCTGAATACCGGCAGGGTGTCCATCAACTTTGACTCCTTTTTCAATCAATTCCGAAAAATTATTAAAATTCAAACGAAAAATTGCACTAAATTCATCATGTGTAAACTCAATATCAAAATAATTAATGAATCTTAAAACTGCCGACGTTATCATAATTATTATCAATATGTGTTTATTTTTCAGCTTTAACTTCATAATTATAAAAATTTTGAGACAAATATAAACTTTTAATCAAACTTATTATTTTGATTTAACTAATATTTTTTAAACTATATTTACTTTAATCTATAAATCGAATGATTGAATAGATATTAAATTAAAAAAATGATATTTAAAAATGTATTTAATCTAAATTTTAAAAGTCCGAATAATTATTATTTTTGCACAAACAATAGTTCGGTATATTTTGAAGTAATTCGTTAATATTCAGCAAATTGATTTTGTACGTGTAACAAATTAGTAGTTGATTGAAAATCAATAATTTGCTTCCTTCGTTATAACTCAGGATGACGCTAATTGAAAAATTAACGAATTATTGCACAAATGTATTTATGAAAAACTACGCAAAAATAGCTACAAATAAATTTTTACACATTATCGAAAAGGTTGGTAATGCGCTTCCTCATCCGGCAACTTTGTTTGCAATTTTTGCTTTGATAATTCTTATTGTTTCATTTTTTGCATTTAAGTTTGAGTGGACTGCACTAAATCCTATAAGCCATCAGGTTGTTGAGCCGGTTAATTTATTAACAAAAAGAGGAGTTCATAAAATTATAACAGATATGGTACAAAATTTCACAAGTTTTGCTCCATTAGGAATTGTTCTTGTTGCTATGTTAGGGATTGGAGTAGCAGAAGACAGCGGTTTAATAAATGCCTTGATAAGAAGACTGATAATTTCCACTCCAAAAAAACTTATTACTTTTGTTATTGTATTTACAGGAGCTATGTCGAACATAGCCAGTGATGCCGGACATGTAATAATTATACCGCTTGCTGGAATTATTTTTCTGACAATCGGCAGGCACCCGATTGTTGGAATGGCAGCTGCATTTGCAGGCGTTTCGGGTTGCTATAGTGCAAATATGTTATTGGGAACGATAGACCCGCTTTTAGCAGGACTTTCGACCGAAGCCGCTCACATTATTGACCCTTTTTACGAAGTTAATCCTACGGATAATTACTATTTTATGGCTGTTTCAACTGTTATTCTTTCATTTACAGGAACTTGGGTAACCGAAAAAATTGTTGCTCCTCGGTTTGGCGAATATAAAAATTCTGACCAAGAAAAAAACAACTTCGAAAAACTTAACCAAACAGAAAAAAAAGGGCTTAGAATTTCAGGGTTGATATCAATTGTTTTTTTTATTCTAATACTATGGGGAATAATTCCAAAAAATGGTTTTTTCAGAGGTACAGATGGCTCAATACTTAATTCCCCGCTTATTAAAGGAATTATTTCGCTGCTTTTTATTTACACAACAGTAATTGGAGTTGTTTACGGATTTGTTACAAAAAAGTACAAAAATGACACTGATGTTATTAACGGAATGAGTAAATCCATTAAAACAATGTCTTTATACATAGTTTTGTGTTTTTTTGCCTCACAGTTTGTAGCTTTTTTCAAAATGTCTAATCTTGCCGTTATTTTTGCCATAAATGGGGCAAATATGATACAGAAAAGCGGTCTGGGGGTAATTCCCTTATCAGTAATTTTTATAATATTTACGGCGTTTATAAATCTGTTTATGGGTAGTGCCTCTGCCAAATGGGCAATAATGGCTCCGATTTTCATTCCGATATTTATGCTTGCAGGCTACTCTCCTGAGTTTACACAGGTTATTTACAGAATAGGAGACAGCGTTACAAATATCATTTCACCGATGTTAAGTTTCTTTGCATTGATTAATGCATTTATTCAAAAATACGACAGCAAGTCCAGAATAGGCACTGTTATAGCCACGATGCTCCCATATTCCATCGTCTTTTTTATTGTCTGGACAGGCTTGCTGATTATCTGGATTTATCTTGGCTTCAATATCGGTCCGGGTGCAGGTATCTACTACAAACCGTTTTAATGAATAAAAAAAATTAAAGAATTATTGAATTTTTCATAAAATTTTTTATCTTTGATAAATTTTAAAATTGAAAATTATGAAAAAAATACTTATTTTCAGTCTTATTCTGCCTATTTTTGCTGTTTCATGCTCTGTAATATTAGGTGCTAAAAAAAATCAACTTACAGAAGAAAAAGTACAAAATTACATTAATGTTTATAAAGAGCTCAGAGAAGTAGCCCCCGAAATTCTCGAAAGCATCAACAAAGACCCGAAAAATGCAGATATCGGAAAAGAACAATATTCAAAAATTGAAGATATCATCAAAAACGGTGGTTTCGAAAATTATGCTGATTTTATATATACAAATGCAAAAATCGGGAGCGTTTTCAGCATTATGCAAGCTCAAAAAGGAATGACAACATTTGAAAATATGAATCAAAGCGGAAACGAAATGTTTGATGACGCTGTTAAAGAAATTCAAAAGCTTATTGACGACCCTAACACACCCGAAGAAACAAAAGAAGAACTCCGCAAACAGATTGTCGAAATGCAGCAAGGACAGAATGTGATGAATGATAATTACGAAAAAAACGAAAAACTTGCAAAATTAGTTCTGAAAAATGTAGAAAAAATTTCAGGACTTATTGTAAATCGGAACTTACTTATAAAAAGCGTGGATTTACAGGGCTTTGCTGCTGATTTTTTTTGACTTCTGTAGC
>DYKL01000378.1 GCA_020722645.1 Acetofilamentum sp.
ATGCCAAAAATGTCAAATTTTACCAACAATTTTTCATAAAAGAGCCAAAATTATTTTTGATATTATGTTAGCGGTTTGGTATTATTCCTAAATTTACGTATGTTTCTTTTCTGTGAAAATCCGTGTTTAAATGTATTACTTCCATTTACAGGGTCTTTGTAATATACTTCTGCATAGACAGTTGCAGAAAATGAGCCTTCTGTTACAGTTTTAATGTCTTTAAGTTGAGTTTCTGTGATACTACCAAAAGCACTTTTTGATGAAAATTTTGAATAATCCCCCCAGTTTGGGTTGTCTGTCAATTGATGAGCATCATAATATCTTTGTTCACCAAGTAAATAAATGAAATCAGTTACAACAGATTGTGCTGTTACAACTTCTACTTCTTCTTCTTGATTGTATTCATAATCATCGGAATCATAATCTTCGTCTTGATTATTTTTACAGGATGAGAAAACTATCAGAAGTAAAATCATTAAAGTAAAAAATTTTTTTTTTCATAATTGAATTTTTTTTAAAATTAATAATCATGTTTAATAATTGCAATAAAAAAAGCGATGGTACTGTAGTTTATCCGTATCAGAGGTATCCCCACACCCACACCAACAAATAAGAAAAGCCCACGTCGTAGCGAAAGCATTTGTCTTATTTCTTGTTGGTGTTATAAAATTGGGGATTTTCTGATACAAGAAAATAAGCTAAACGCTTTTATTTAATAATATTTCAGTTAAATTTTTTCACTATTTTATTATTAAAATTGCAATTCAAATATAAATACATTTTTTTATACGACAAATTTTTTGTCAATTATTTTAAAAAAAAAAATATTTTAATTTTCATATATATTTACTTCATTATCTTTTTCAAATCAACTTTTAAATCAGAAAGGAAATTTTTGATAATTTGCCAAACTTCTTCCGGTAGTATTCCAAAATAATCGTGAGCCAACTTCTTTGCAAAAATAGTTTTTTTTCAAAAAATTTCAACTAATTTTGTAACTAAATTTAAGGACAAAAAAAAGTGTAAATCAATAACAGAATTTTAACATTAATTGTAAACTTTTTTTAGGACGAGACACTCCACGAGCATAAGAACCAAAGATTCCAATTTTTATTATTCCAAAATTTTTAAGAAAAAAGTCTTTGTTTTCTTTTAAAAAATCTAATATTTCTTGTTTTTCTGTCACTTTCAATAGTTCGGTATATTTTGAAGTAATTCGTTAATATTCAGCAAATTGATTTTGTACATGTAATAAATTAGTAATTGATTTAAAATCAATAATTTGCTAATTTGCTAATTGAAAAACTAACGAATTATTGTCACTTTGATTGTTTTTTATAATTACTTCAATTACATTGTTTTTCAATATTCAACAATAAATCCACCATTTAAATTTTTCATTTATTTATGCAAAAATAATAATTTTTATTCTGAAATTCAACTAAAAAAAAAGAAACCGACAAAAAGGTTTGCTAAGTATTTAAAACTGATTGTGAAAATTTATTTAACAAATTTTTTAATAGCTTTTGTTGTTTTTTTATAAATATTTCAGCCTTTCAAATGAGACATCATAAACTAATTGATGTGATATATTTCACAAAATTATAATTTTAATAATAATTTCAGCAACAATTTGGTAATCAATTATTTAATAAATATGATTTTTAGGTCTTTTTTTGTTGGATTTAAAAAATAATTTAATTTTGTCCGCAAAATAATACTCAAAATATGGCAATAATCAAAATAAAAAAAGGTTTAGACATCAATTTAAAAGAAAAAGCTAAAGAAGAAATTATTACAGGTATTAAAGCCGACTTTTATGCTGTCAAACCTGACGATTTTAGAAACTTAACTCCCAAAATTGTTGCTAAAGAAGGAGATAAACTCAAAGCCGGTTCTATCATTTTCAAAGATAAAAACAACGACAAAATATGCTTTACTTCGCCTGTTAGCGGAGAATTGAGCGAAATAAAAAGAGGAGAACGCAGAAAAATTCTTGAATTTATTATCAAAGCAGACAAAGAAATAAAATATGAACAATTCAAATTTGGCAAACCTTCTGATTTCACAAAGGAAGAAATTATCGAACAACTTCTTTTAAGCGGATTGTGGACAAAAATCATTAAAAGACCATTTGGAACAATTGCAAATCCTGAAAAAGAACCAAAATCAATCTTTATTTCAACTTTTGATACAGCTCCATTATCGCCAAACTATTCATTTACATTAAAAGACAATATTGCTGAATTTCAAAATGGTGTTGATTTTCTGTCAAAATTGACAAAAGGAAAAATTTATGTTAATGTTGATGCAAAAATTATCAATAATCCTTTCAAAAAAGTTCAAAATGTTGTTGTAACTGAATTTGAAGGAAAACATCCGACAGGAAATGTTGGTGTCCAAATAAATCATATTGCACCTATTAATAAAGGTGATATTGTATGGACATTAAATCCGCAAGATGTCGTTTTTATTGGCAGATTATTTACAATCGGAAAATTAGATTTAACTAAAATAGTTGCGCTTGCAGGTTCAGAAGTCAAAAATCCGCAATATTATAAAATTATATCTAATGTGCAAATTTCAGACATAATTAAAGATAACGTTAAAAGCGAGAATGTCAGATATATCAGCGGAAACGTACTAACCGGCACAAAAATCGAAAAAGACGGTTTTCTTGGCAACTTCGATAATCTAATAACAATTATTCCCGAAGGAAATCAATACGAAATGTTCGGCTGGGCATTGCCCGGTTTCAAAAAATTTAGTGCATCAAGAACTTTCTTTTCTTGGTTGCAACCTAATAAAAAATGGAATTTTAACACAAATTTACACGGAGGTGAACGTGCTTTTGTTGTAACCGGACAAATGGAAAAAGTATTACCTATGGACATTTATCCTATGCACTTAATAAAAGCCGCAATGGCAGAAGACATCGAAATGCTTGAAAATCTGGGAATTTACGAAGTTATCGAAGAGGATTTCGCTTTATGCGAATTTGTAAATACTTCAAAAATTGAAATTCAAGATGTTTTGCATAAAGCTATAAATATAATGATTAAAGAAACTGAATAAAATACCTTAAATCCGTAAGTCTATACTTATATATCTGAAATTCAGTCAGGTG
>DYKL01000379.1 GCA_020722645.1 Acetofilamentum sp.
GAGTGTAAAATTTAGGAAATTTAAAGGGAAAATTTAATTCATAAGTAAAAATAGTTAATTGTATAATGATTTGATAATGAATAATGTTGGTAAGAATAATACAATAAATACAACAAAGGTGGTAAATGTTACAACGGATGTAATGAAAGCAGGATATCTAAAGGATGCTGAAAAGTACGTGCAGGAACAACAAAAAACAAAATTAAACACGTATAAATTTATTGATCAAAAAAAGGAGAACAATTTGGTACTTTTACAGAAAAATAACAGACATGTTTTGACACAGACACGAAATACAAATCCGAATAAATTGCCTTTTTTGCAGGCACAGATATTGCAGCAAATATATTTAAACATATCTGAAAAGAAGGAAATAACAACTGAAATATTATCTGAACTTACAGGATACCCAAAAGAAAGCAAAATACTTGCAGACGCAATTAAAATGCTTGCTGATAAAGGATTTATTAAAGGAGATTTAATACAAGGTTTTAATATTCCTGAAAACCGTTTGGACTTATCTATAAAAATTGTCCGAAGAAATGACCCGAAGTATAAAAACTATTCTGAAAAAATAATAAAATTTGCAGAGTCAAAAGACGATGCCCTTTATACTTTGCATCGCACCCTTTTTGAATCCGAGCAAACAATTAGCGACCTTAATAAATTCGGCGTAGTTCATAAATGGTATGATTATTTGGAGGACTTTCCGTATTCTCTTATTGAAGAAAAGATTATTGAATATAAATTAAAACCGGAATCATTGGTTGTAGATCCTTTTGCAGGTAGCGGAACAACATTGATATCGGCAAACTTATTTAAATGTAATGCAGTTGGCTTTGACGCTAATCCTTTGATGACTTTTATTTCGGAGGTAAAAACAACTTGGGATATTGATTTAGTTCTTTATAAAAAGGAAATTTCAAACATTAGTAAAAGGTTCGTAAAGGAAATTCATAACTTTGATAAATTACAACTTGATTTAGGTTTTATTAATTTAATGCCTAAAAAAGAAATTAATCAGTGGCTTAGTCCTGCTTTACAAAAAGAAGTTATTTTACTAAAAAATCTTATTGATGAAATTAAAAATAAAAAAATAAAAAACCTTCTTTTAGTAGCATTATCAAAGTCCTGTTTTGACGCTTCTTATGTTTCCTTATGTCCCGGTACAACATTTTATCCGTTCAGGGAAAAAGAGGACTTTTGGGATTTATTTACAAAAAAAGTAATTCAAATTTATAATGATTTAAAAGTTGTTCAGAAACATAATCATTATGGAAAATCCGAATTAATTACTGATACTTGTCTTAATGCAAAAAAACATTTAAAACCTAAATCTATTGATTTTATTGTTACATCGCCTCCATATCCAAATGACTTAGAATATACCCGACAAACCAGATTAGAACTATATCTTCTGGATTTTGTGAAGAGTATGGATGATGTACAGCAAATCAAAAGAAAAATGGTAAAAGGTAGTACAAAATTAATATTCAAAGAGAGTGACTCTGAAACACATGCTTTAAAATTTGAAGATGTAAAAATTGTTAGTGACAAAATATACGAACAGACAAAAGATAAAAACTGGGGGTTTGATTATCCAAGAATGGTAAGGGAATATTTCGGAGATATGTATTTGTGTATGCAGGAATTTTATGATTTAATGAAAAAAGACGCAAATTTTCTTTTGGTTGTAGGTGACCAGACAATCAAAGGAGTTTACATTCCGGTGTGCGATATATTAATCAAAATGGCGCGGGAAATCGGATATAGAAATTGCAGGAAAGAATTGTTTAGAATGAGAAGAAGTACGGGACATAATATTTTATTACCAGAAGAAATAGTTATTATTCAAAAATAGGTTATGAATCCAAACGAAATATTTACATTTCCTGTTGAAAATAAATCAACAGAAGCAAAAAAGGCAATAAAAAATTACTATTGCAAATTTTTGGAAGCAAAATGTGACAAGCAAAGCAGAACTATAAAATATCCTATGGGTGTGTGTTCTGTAAACCATAGTAAAACAAAACCTATTATCTGCCCTCATAGGTTTTTAGAAAACAATATTGTATTTCAAGATGCATCTAAAGCAGTATTTGGGACAACCAATAATGTACTTCTTTTTTCAGAGGTTCATTTATCAAATGTTGGCACTTTCGATTTTGTATTAGTAAAACATAAACCTATAAGCAGTAAGATTGATGATTTTTGCATTGTAGAATTTCAATCGGATTCAACTACTGGAACAGGTGAATTAGTAAAGGCTTTGAAAGACTTTATGAAGGGAATAGATATTTTGGAAAACAAGTACAAATTTGGAATGAATACATACAATACTATTAAACTTTCATATATTCAAATGCTTATAAAAGGACAAGTAATGGAAAAATGGAATAAAAATATTGTTTGGGTAATGCAGAAGTTCGTTTATGATAACATGGTCAAGCGTTTCAAACTTATTGATTTAGATTATAAGCAGCAAGATTACACAAAGTATTTTATTTATGATTTAAAGCCAAACAAGGGAATATACAATCTTCAATTAGTTGACAAGGCTTCTACAACAGTGAGCAATTTATTAAGAGCTTTTACTCATCAACCCACTCCCAGTTTAGATGAATTTGTGTCTGTGCTTGAAAATAAAATCAAATTGAAATTGGGATTATCTTTAGAATCAAAAAGGCATTAAAACATAAAAACTTATGCTAAAATTTCAGAGTTCCTACCAAAAAAATTACAAAACAAGCAAAATTTAGTTTTGTCACAATCATCCGAAAACATTTAATTTATGCTTCAAAAAATATTCGCTATTGGATTATTTCATACAACCGCCAAAGTTACCCTGTAAAGGAAAAAATGATTGAATTGATTGAAAAATTTAAAAAAGTAAAAATTTATGAACATGAGTATGCCAATAATTACGGTGGGAAAGGAAGTCGCAAAGGTACAAAGGAATATTTATTTTATTGTTATAATTACAAGTGTGTTAACTAAAAACAGATAAAAAATATAAAAAATATAAAAAAATACTTATTGAGTATCAATCTAAATTTTAAAATGAAAAATACTATGAAAACCGATATAAAACTCTATGAACAGGGATTAGAAGAATATC
>DYKL01000380.1 GCA_020722645.1 Acetofilamentum sp.
AATCAGCAGCAAAGCCCTGTAAATCCACGCTTTTTAAAAGTAAGTTCCGATGTAATACCGCAGGTGAGGACAACTGCGAGGCGAAAAAAATCCTTGTAGTTATTTGCTACAAGGATTTTTTTTATATAACCTTAAATCCGTATGTCTATACTTATATATCTGAAATTCAGTCAGGTGAGATACTTACAGTACAGGCACCTGACTGGTGCAAACTACATGTTGCAGGTGTTTTCACCTGCAACCACTTACGAAAAAACTTGCGGATTTAAGGTATAATATTCTTCAGATTTTCAATTTGTGCTTCTAAGGCTTTTATTTTATTTTCGGCATCGGCTTTTTTCTGCTGTTCACGTTCTACAACTTCTGCCGGTGCTCCTTCAACGAATCTCTGATTTGATAATTTTTTATCAACACCTATCAAAAATCCTTTTGTGTATTCCAGCTCCTTTTGCAGTTTTTCGAGTTCTTCTGCCGGATTTGCTACGTTTTCTATCGGAATAAAATATTCAATGTTTTTTACAACAAACGGGACAGACCCTGCCTGAACTTCTTTTTCTAACGAAATGTTTTCCAAATTGCAACTTTTGATAATTATTTCATCAAAATAATTGTCGTATTTTCCTTCGATTATTCTGTAATTAAGAGCTAATTTCTCGGTATTTTTTATTTTCTTTTCAAGTCTGTGTTTTCTGACGGTTGAAATTATATTTTTAACACTTTCAAATTTTTCTAATAAATTTTTATCACATTTTCCGGCAACAGGCATTTTCTGGAGCATAATTGTATCTCCTTTTTGTCGTTCACTCAAATTTTGCCATATTTCTTCGGTAACAAAAGGCATAAAAGGATGAATTAATCTCAATAATTTATCGAAAATCTCTTTGGTTTGTACAAGAGTTTTGTTGTCAATCGGAGTTTGATAAGGCGGTTTGATTATTTCAAGATACCACGAAGCAAAATCGTCCCAAAATAGTTTGTAAACAGTCATCAAAACTTCTGATATTCTGTATGTTTCAAAAAGTTTTTCAATTGTCTCAACTACTTCGTTCAGTTTGTTGTTAAACCATTCAATTGCAACTTTACAGTATTTAGGTTGCTCAATTTTTCCAGCGTTCCAAGAATCAATCAAACGTCCGGCATTCCAGATTTTATTAGCAAAATTTCTGCCTTGTTCCGGCAAATCGTCTTTATAAAGCAAATCACCGCCGGCAGGCGAACATAAAAGCATACCGACACGAACACCATCAGCACCGAATTTTTCTATCAAATCAAGCGGATCGGGTGAATTA
This sequence comes from Acetofilamentum sp., assembly GCA_020722645.1. GTDB lineage: Bacteria > Bacteroidota > Bacteroidia > Bacteroidales > JAFGUD01 > JAFGUD01. The sequence continues at coordinate 1,290 of DYKL01000380.1, forward strand.
CCAAGCTGTTTGGACATTTTACGCCCCAATTCGTCGCGAACCATACCGGTGTAATAGACGTCTTGGAAAGGTTTTTCGTTGCGATACTCATAACCGCTGATAATCATTCTTGCAACCCAGAAAAAAATTATATCCGGTGCGGTTGCCAAAACATTTGTCGGGTAATAATAATTGATGTCTTTGTTATCAGGCTCATTTATTCCGTTAAAAACAGAAAGAGGCCATATCCAAGACGAAAACCAAGTGTCAAGAACATCTTCTTCTTGTTTTAAATCATTGATTGTCAGTGATTTGTCTTTTATTTTGGCAATTTCTAATGCTTTTTCAATGTTTTCGGCAACAACAAATTCAGATGTATTTTTGATGTAATAAGCCGGTATTTGATGTCCCCACCACAATTGTCGTGAAATATTCCAGTCTCTTACGTTTTCCATCCAATGCCTGTATGTGTTTTTTAGCATTTGAGGAAAAAATCTGATGTTGTCATTCAAAACATTATCCAAAGCAGGTTTTGACAATTCTTTCATTTTCAAAAACCATTGCAAAGAAATTTTTGGTTCAATAGGGACATTTGTACGTTGCGAATAACCAACATTATGAGCATAATTTTCAATTTTTTCAAGTAAATTTTGTTTTTCAATGTCAATCATAATCAAATCACGGGCTTCTTCGCGACTTTTACCAATGTAAAATTCGGCTTTTTCGTTTAAAGTACCGTTATCGTTCAGAATGTCAATAATTTCAAGACCGTATTTTAAGCCAATTTCATAATCATTAGGGTCGTGTGCTGGAGTAATTTTTAGGCAACCTGTACCGAATTCAATATCAACGTATTCGTCTGTGATGATAGGAACAACTCTGTTAATAACAGGTACAACGACTTTTTTGCCGTGCAGATGTTTAAAACGTTCATCATTAGGATTAACGCAAACAGCAGTATCAGCAAGGATTGTTTCAGGTCTTGTTGTAGCAATAACAATGTAATCATCAGAATCAACAATTTTGTATCTTACATAGTATAATTTACCCGGAGTTTCTTTGTATTCAACTTCTTCGTCAGAGATAGCAGTTTTGGCAACCGGATCCCAATTAACCATTTTTATACCTCTGTAAATCAATCCTTTATTGAACAAATCGACAAAAACTTTGATAACACTTTCGTATAAATCTTCGTCAAGGGTGAATTTAGTTCTGTCCCAGTCGCAGGAAGCACCGAGTTTACGGAGTTGTTTTAGTATAATACCACCGTGTTGATGAGTCCATTCCCAAGCGTGTTTAAGAAACTCTTCGCGTCCAATGTCGTGTTTATCAATACCTTGTTGTTTAAGTTTGTTTACAACTTTTGCTTCGGTAGCAATAGAAGCATGGTCGGTACCCGGAACCCAGCAGGCATTTTTACCTTGCATTCTGGCGCGTCTTATAAGAACATCTTGAATAGTATTGTTCAAAATATGCCCCATGTGTAAGACTCCTGTTACATTTGGAGGAGGAATTACAATTGTATAAGGTTCTCTATCATCTGGTTCGGAATGAAAAAATTTATTTTCCAACCAGTAGCTGTACCATTTTTCTTCAATTTCAGCCGGTATAAAATTCTTAGGAAGTGCCATTTTTTTAGTTAAAAGTTTTAAAAAGTTTGTAAAAGTACTGAATTTTATTATATTTTTTTATAAATTATTATTTTTTATTAAATCGTTCGAAATAATCATCAATTTCTTTTCGCATCTCAATACCAACTCGTTCAAAACAAGCAAGTAAATCAATATAAGCACCTTCGCCACCTAAAAAATCCCAAAATTCATCAGCGACTTTCAACTCATTTTCT
>DYKL01000381.1 GCA_020722645.1 Acetofilamentum sp.
CATTTGCAAATTAACTAATTAACACATTTGCTAATTAACTAATTAACACATTTGCTAATTAACTAATTAACACATTTGCAAATTAACTAATTAACACATTTGCAAATTAACTAATTAACACATTTGCTAATTAACTAATTAACACATTTGCTAATTAACTAATTAACACATTTGCTAATTAACTAATTAACACATTTGCTAATTAACTAAATTTCTAAAAATCATCAATTTTAAAAAATATAAAATATGAAAAATACATACTCTCCTGAGGAATTTAAAGTTAAAGATTTAGGTGTAAGACGTGTAAAATCACCAATTTCTCTGTCTGTAATTGATGGCGACGGCATTTACAATTATATTGAACCTGACGAACGTATATTGTTTGACCCTAATCTTAAACATCTTAAGGAACTCCAAAAAAAACAAATTGAACCTATTAGTTTTGAAAAAGCTGGTCCTTATGAAAATATATATTTCGACCCTAATAAAACAAAAGTTGGTATTGTAACTTGTGGAGGACTTTGCCCTGGTTTGAATAACGTTATCAGGGGATTGGTAATGGAACTTTATTATAGATACGGAGTTAAAAGAGTTATTGGTTTTAAGTACGGATATGAAGGCTTTGTCTCTGAATTTGGTCATTCTTATGTTGAATTAAGTCCTTCCAATATTGAAAATATCCATACAATGGGCGGCACAATATTAGGTTCTTCCAGAGGAAAACAGGATATTGAGAAAATGGTTGACACTCTGGAAATAATGAATATCAATATTTTATTCACAATAGGCGGTGATGGTACTCTTAGAGGGGCTAATCTAATAGCTCAAGAAATTGAAAAAAGAAATCTGAAAATTTCAGTCATCGGAATTCCAAAAACAATTGATAATGATATAAATTTTATTGACAGAAGTTTTGGTTTTGAAACTGCAGTTTCTATTGCCAGTGAAATCATCAAAAATGCTCATAACGAAGCCAAAGGCGCATTTAATGGTATAGCTATCGTAAAGTTAATGGGACGTCAATCAGGTTTTATTGCCGCAACTGCTGCATTGGCAACCCAAGAAGCTAATTTCGTTCTCGTTCCTGAAAATGATTTTTCATTATACGGTGAAAATGGTTTTATAACATCTTTAAAACAAAGAATAAAAGAAAGAAATCACTCTCTGATTATAGTTGCAGAAGGTGCAGGTCAGTTTTTATTTGAAACTCAAAATCAGGAAACTGATGCCTCTGGAAATCTCAAATTCAAAGATATTGGAATTTATCTGAAAAATTTAATTGCCGACGAATTCAAAAAGGACAAAATTCCATACACTATAAAATACATTGACCCGAGTTACATTATTAGAAGTGCAGCTGCAAATGCGTCTGACAGCCGTTTTTGCATTCAGCTTGCTCAGCAGGCTGTTCACGCAGCAATGGCAGGAAAAACCGATGCTGTAGTAGGATATTGGAATCAAAATTTTACACTTTTGCCGATTCCTGTTACTGTCAAAGAACGTAAACAAATAGACATCGAAGGTGAACTTTGGTGGAGCGTACTCGAAACAACCGGACAACCCATATCGATGAAATAGTTATGAATAAAACAAGAAAAACTTTTTTATATCTCATTTTTGATTTTATCGCGGCTGCATTGGCTTGGACGCTTTTCTTTTTCTTTAGAAAGATACATATAGAATCCAAATTGTTCGGAGAAATCTATCTGAACGCAGATATTAATTTTTGGCTCGGTGTTTTTTTTATTCCGGTTTTCTGGCTATTAATTTATTATGTTAATGGCTATTATACCGATATTTACAGAAAATCAAGGCTAAAGGAGTTGTCCCAAACTTTTTCAGTTAGTTTATTTGGTGTTTTAATAATTTTTTTCAAATTAATTTTAGATGATATAATTACATCTTATAACGATTATTATCAATCTTTGCTTTTTCTCTTTTTTTCACACTTCTTTCTCACTTATATCCCACGTGTTACAAATACAACTATTTCCGTAAAAAAAATTCACAACAGAATTTATGGCTTCCCTACATTGTTAGTTGGCAGCAACGGTCAGGCAAAAAAGATTTTCGACGAGATTGAAAGTATGAAAAAATCTCCAGGAAACAAATTTATCGGATATGTAAATATTTATAATAACAAAAACCCTGAGCTTGAAAATTTTATACCTAATTTAGGTGATTTCGAGAATCTGAATGAAATTATAAAAAAGAATAAAGTTCAGGAAGTTATTATCGCAATTGAGTCAAGTGAACATAACAAAATAAGATCAATTTTAAGTAAATTGTTGTTGTTAAATGTAAGAATCAAAATATTACCAAGTTTGTATGATATTATTTCGGGTTATGTTCGGCTGGTAACTTTGTATAAAACTCCTTTGATTGAGATAAATACAAGAAACATGAATGTTTCTCAGGAAAACATTAAAAGAATGATGGACCTTGTAATATCTTCAATTGCAGCTATAATTTTAATTCCGGTGTATTTTATTCTTGGAGTTTTGGTTAAGTTTTCGTCCAAAGGTCCGGTTTTTTACAGACAAGAAAGAGTAGGGAAGAACGGTAAACCTTTTAAAATAATTAAGTTTCGTTCGATGTACACAGACGCAGAAAAAAACGGTCCGGCTCTTTCCAGCTCAAATGATAACAGAATTACTCCTATTGGAAAATTTTTAAGAAGAACCAGATTAGATGAAATTCCTCAATTTTTTAATGTCATAATTGGAGAAATGTCGCTTGTTGGACCAAGACCTGAAAGGCAGTTTTATATTGATCAGATTGTTCCGCTTGCTCCTTTTTACCTTAGTTTGCTAAAGGTAAAGCCCGGAATAACTTCATTAGGGCAAGTTAAGTACGGATATGCCGAAAATATCGAACAAATGATAGAAAGGATGAAATATGATTTAGTCTATTTGCAAAATATGTCTATTTATTTAGATGTTAAAATCCTTATTCTTACTGTAAAAACTGTATTTGAAGCATCAGGAAAATAAATATAGCTAATTCGAATTTCAAATCCGAATTCATTAATTAGCTGGTTTAAAGTGTTTTCGGTTTTCAAATCATTATTGTCCGAAACATAAAACGTTATATTTAAACACATTACGTCT
>DYKL01000382.1 GCA_020722645.1 Acetofilamentum sp.
TTTTCTAAGCAATCGCCCGTAAACCCTACAAACTTGTAAGTAAGTTCCGTTCAAATAAGAACAATGCACAATTAATTGGACTTTATTATCTCAATAATTCGTTAATTTTTCAATTAGTGTCATCCTGAGTGATAACGAAGGAAGCAAATTATTGATTTTCAATCAACTACTAATTTGTTACACGTACAAAATCAATTTGCTGAATATTAACGAATTACTTCAAAATATACCGAACTATTGTATCTAATATTGACAATCAACTTTCAGTTCAAGCAAGATATTTCCAATATGACTTTTTGAGGGTTAGAGCTACACAGAATATACAGCATCAGGCAATTTGTCTTTGTAATCTATCTCTTATAAAAAGTTGTTACAATAAATCACTTCGAACAATATTAATTGCAAATCAGAAAAACGTAGTGTGTATGTATAATTTCCAATACAACCGTTTTCAAAATTTCAGAAAGCAATTATTCAGTGTAATTATTGAACTTTTACCCTTTCAATATTCTGATAATTTATTTTTTTATATTTTTTTATAAAGTTCATCGTTGCTTCTGAATCAACAACATTTGTTTTCCTGACAGGTTTTTTCAGAAATTTTAGTTCATAGGAATTAGCCATATAATCGTTTATTGCGACAGAATAAGTGCCTTTTTCAATTATTTTTTTATCATAATCGTATAAAAAGATTTCGTCAATTTTCTTTTTTTTGTTCAGCTTTATTAAAATTTCAACACCGCTAACTTCAACTTCGTTGCTGTTAAAAAGGTAATATGCGTATTCAATAAGTTTTTTTATTTGTTTTACATTCAGTTCATATATTACAAAAGTGTTTCCGAATGGAGATAATTCAAGAATCTGTTTTTTTGTGATTTCACCTTCCGGAATGAGCCTTGTACGAATACCGCCAATATTCTGAAAAGCAATGTCAACTTTTAATGTATCACGCATAGCATCAGTCATCATTGCTCCAAGATTTGATTTTCCGCTTATATCATTTTCTGCAAAACCTAAAACAGTGTTAAAATCAGCGTTATTGTTATATTCATCAACCATTTTACGAATTTCTTTATCGTATAAATCCGAATCCGACAAGTCAATCAAAGAATCAGAGACAGAAACTATCGAATTATTGTGATATAAAATAGTCATCACACCCAAATAATTAGCATAACTGCCTGCCTGAGTAATAATTACATCATTCACCCATAGTCCCGAGTCGAGTCGTGTATGAGTGTGTCCTCCGATAATTATATCAAAAAAATCTGTTTTTTCAGCCATTTCAATATCTTTTTCTACACCAAGATGAGATAAAGCGATAAAAATATCGGTTGAGTCTTTGTATGTTTCATAATTTTTAGCAGTTTTAATCGGTTCAGAAAATTTCAAACCATTCAGATGAACCGGATTTGTTGCCGGCATTTTGTTTTTTTCAATTTGAATCAGACCCAGCACTCCAATTGAAATAACATCATTTAATATTATTTTTTTATAAGGAGCAAGAGGCATCATTTGAGCATTATCATCATATTCAATATTTGCACAAACAAAAGGAAAATCAGACTGTTCTATTCTTTGCTGAAGTTTTGCCTGACCATAATCAAATTCGTGGTTACCAAGGCAGGAAATATCAAATCCCATTTTATTCATAATTTCAATAATAGGAAATCCAGGGTCAAAATATCTGTCCACAATAGGATTTCCTGTAAAAATATCACCGGCACAAAAAAGCAAGACATTTTCCTCTTTTTCTTCTATCAAATTCATATAATATGCCATTACCGGCATTTTATCAATTTTCGAGTGAATATCATTAGCATGTAATATCACTATTTTTGTAGTATCTGACTGTGAAAAAAGTACAGTATTCAGATACAAAATTGTTAAAACCAAAAAGTAATATTTTTTTATCATAATCAAACATTTAATTTATTATCAATAAATTCAACAAACAATATAAATCTCAGAGATGTTTTTCGTTACCAAGAAAATTTTTATCGTTGCAAAAATATACTTTTTGAAAACTATATCAAAATTATATAAAATAAAACCAAAAGAAACTGAGAAAATGATTTCGATAAAAAATTATTACAGAACATTTTAATACAATCAGCTGATTGAAAATTATGAAATTACCTAAAATCAGCGACAGATTTTGCTAAAAGTTATAGATTGACAGTAAATATTAGGTTTTTGGAATATTATTTGTTACAAAAAAAGACTAATTGAAAATTATATTTTTACAAGTGAAAAAAATCCTCAAATACATTACAATTTTACTTCTTTTTTCTTCATTTACAATCTCATCAAAATCAAATCCCATTGACAGTCTTGAAATTTTAATTTCAAAAGCTCAAAACGACAGCATAAAAGTTGAATTATATATTGAACTGGCAAAAGAATTTCTGCCGGAAGACGATAACTATAAAAATATATTAACAAAGCCATCGAAATAGCTCAAAAATCAAAAAATGAATATCTTAAAGGTTTAAGTTTCTTCTACAAAGCAACAATATCAAATTATTCAGGCGATTATGACAGTTCAATTCTTTATATTCAAAAATCAATAGAATTATTTGAAAATTATCAGGATACTTTCTATCTCGCAGCAGCTTGGGGCGAACTTGGAAATATGTACTGTTTCAAGGGTATTTACGATGAATGTCTGGATTGTTTTTTAAAATCTTTAAGACATACCGAACAAATCGGAAATGAAATGTATGTAGGTGTTACATTGAATAATATCGGAAGCGTTTACTATCTGCTTGAAGATTACGAAAAAGCCCTTGATTTTTATGAACAGTCTTATAAGGTTTATCGTCGGATTAACAGTGATTACGGTATTGCTCTTTCGTCAAACAACATAGGCTCTGTTTTTTTAGACTATCAGCAAAATTTGGATTCTGCTTACTTTTATTTAAAAATTGCGGAAGAATATTCAAAAAAAATAAATTACACCGAACAATTAGCAGAAACTACAGTCAATTTAGCAAGACTTTTCGGGCTAAAAGATGATTTTGATTTAGCAAAAGATTATTACAACAAATCTATTCAGTTGAACAAAAGCATTGAAAATCAAAGAGGTTTGGCT